>NZ_JBFULV010000102.1:0-21671 GCF_054049715.1 Rhizobacter sp. P5_C2
ACAGCACGTGCCACAGCAACGCGACCGGCCAGGCGAGCCAGCCGAGGTGGGCCGACGGCATCGCGTCGAGCGACGCCATGCCGAGCGCGACCAGCACCAACGCCGGCAGCGTGAGTGCCGTGGCCTGCCCGAGCACGCGCCACTGGCGCCATGCCGCGAGCATCGTCGCCAGCAACGAGCTCGCGACCACGCAGCCGACCAGCGCCGCCGGCCAGCCGTCCTGCGCATCGACCTCGCGCAGCAGGTGCAGCACCTGCGGCACCAGCATCAACCCCCACCACAGAAGCGACCAGCCGACGATGCCCCATTGCACGACCGCCTGCCGCGTCCACGCGAGTGCCGACGTCGATTCCGGTCGCGCCGCGCGCTGCAACGCGTCGCCGGCCAGCAAGCCGGTCAGCGCGAGGCCCAGCGGCAACCACAGGCGCAGATCGCCGAACGGCGCGCGTGCCAGCAGGTCCGGCCCGAAGGCGAGCGTCGCCACCGCGGCAGCCACCTCCAGCAGCAACCAGCCGAACGCCAGCGCCGGGTGCGCGATGCGCAGGCCGAGCCACAGTGCGCCAACCCCCAGCCACGGCCACACCAGCGCGGCCCGTTCCGCCGGCATCACGCACAGCAGACCGAGCGCGACCACCGCAAGCCCGGCCAGCAAGGCCGCCCCACTCGCCAGCGACCATTGCGGCAGTGCGCCGCGCTCGTCCATCGCCCGCAATTGAGCACGCAGTTCCAGCCACGCGGTCGCCAGCAGGCTGCCACCGACCAGCAAGGCCGCAACCAACCCTGGCCACCCGTCGCGCGGTGCGTCCTGCGGATCGAGGTGCAGCGACGCCGCCAGCCCCGCCAGCGCGACCAAGTGCAGCGCCCCCGAGCAAGCCGCCAGCACACGCAGCGCGAACCGATGCCCGAGAGCAGCCAGCACCAGCGCGAGCAGCGCCGTCGCGACCGAGGCCCACAACGGCACCAGCACCATCCAGCCGAGCAAGGCCGCAGCACCCACCGCGAGCCACGGCAGCGCGATGTCATTGCCCTGCTCCCAGCCCGCGTGCTGCGCGGCCGGGTGGCGATGATGCACCCGCCACATCGCGAGGACGCTGCCCAGCAGCAGCAACACGCCGATCAGCGAACCGTCGATCAATGGCGTGCCGGCCGCGTAGTCGATCGACAGGTCCGTCAGCAGCCGCACCACCGCCCCCGCCAGCACCGCAAGCGCGAACGCCCGCGTGTACAGCCGGTGCTGGCGCACGCCGAGCCAGAACATGCCGGCCGCTTCGACGGCCCAGGTCGCGCCGGTCCACGCCCCTTCGAGCGCCAGCGGGATCGCGAGCGTCGCGAAGATCACGCCGACGATCACATGCGCTTCGCCGAGCAGCGCATAGCGGATGCGCGCACTGCGCAGCAGGCCGCCGCCGATCAGCAGGTAGAAGAACGCGAAGCCGAGCGCCGACCAGGCCGGGCCCCATTCGGTGTCCTTCACCATCAGGTACTGCAGGCCGAAGGCGGCCAGCGGCACGCCGAACACCAGCGCGCTGTCGACCCGGCCCACCTGCCGCAGCGCCTGCCGCGCGCGCTGCGCGAGCGGATCGGTCGCGGCATTGTCGTCGCCGAGCGCCAGCGCGCGCCGCGCGAACAGCACGCCGATCACCGTGAAGAGCACGAAGAACAGCAGCAGGAAGGCCTGCGTCGAGGCGTACACCGCATCGGTGTAGTGCGCCTGCGCCCAGGCCCCCGCCAGCGTGAAGGTGCCGACCGCGCCGATCAGGTTCAGCGGCCGCCAGGCCTTGTGCCAGGCCATCAGGAAGATGCCGATGTCGAGCACCGCGAGGTAGCTGAACAGGGCGATGTGGTTGCCACCGCCGGTGGACACCAGCACCGGCGCGAGGAAGCCTTCGGCCACCGACACGTAGGCCAGCCACGGCGCGTTCTGCAGCACCGCGAGCGCCGCACCCAGCACCGCGACGACCGCCATCACTGCGAAGGCCGCCGTCGGCGGCAGCAAGGCGTTGAGCCGCAGCGCCGCGAGCGCGGTCAGGTAGAACACGCCGATGCCTGCGCCTTGCAGGATCAGCCCGTAACCCGTGCCGCCGGCCGCATCGCGCCGGTCGCGCAGGCGCCAGCCGAGCACCAGCATCACGACGCCGACCAGCGCGACGCCGGCGTAGCGGAACTCGACCGGCAGGGTCGCCCGCTCGGCCACATAGCGCAGCAGGAACGCGAGGCCCAGGAACAGGATCAGCACGCCCACCTTGACGATGGTGTTGCCGCCGAAGATCCAGCGCGCGAGGAACGGCGGCAGGCGGTCGCGCAGCGGCAGCGCGGGTTCGACCGGGGGCGGCGGTGGCGGCGGGTTCGCGCGCGACGGCTCGGTCCAGGTCGGTGCCGGGGCGGGTTCGTCGATCGCAGCGGCCGCAGCGGGTTCGATGATCGCCTCGGGGACGATGGCTTCAGGAACAGGCACCGCCATCGACGCGACCGCCGGCTCGACCATCGCCGCGGCAGCCGGCACGGTGCGCGGATCGATCAGCGGTTCAAGGTCGATTTCGAGGACCCGGTCAGGGATCGGCACAGAGAGGGGCTCAACCGCCACCGTTGCGTCACCGCCCGACAGCCGCTGCACCTGCAAGCGCAGTGCGCTCACCTCGTGCTCCAGCGCCGCCACGCGCTGCGCAAGATCCAGCGGCTGCACTGCGGCATCCACCGGTGCCGCGGCCGCGGCTTCGTCCGGCACCTCGGGCCAGGCCTCCTCGGCCGGCGCTGCCGCCTCGGCCTGCTTCGACTTGCGGATCTGCCACACCACGAGTGGCGTCACGATCAACATCACCAGCCCACCGACTGGTCCGCCGAGCGCCAGTCCCACCAGGCCGCCCAGCACCGCATAGACGAAGTTCATCGGCCCTCCACCACTGTCCTTGTGGCGGCGATTATGACCAGCGGCCCGGCACGGCCCGGACGCTCTTTCGGGGGGTTGTCAGGCGGCGGTGAGGTAGGCGATCAGCTGCCGCTCGGCCACCGACCAGCCGCGCCGGCGGCGCAGCGCGGCCAAACCCTCCCCGGCGGCGCGCAGCCGATCGGGCGTCGCCTCCAGCACCCGCGGGTGCACGTACGACTTGCGGCACACCGCCACCGTGTTGCCGAGGCGCTTCGCGACGTCGGCCAGCACGTCGTTCAACTCGCGTCGCGTGAAGCCGTCGCTGTCGGTGTGCCCCTCGGTGCGTTCGCCGGGCAGTTCCCCCAGCAACGCCAGCGCATGCACGCTCGCATGCCAGGTGCGGAAGTTCTTCGCGGTGAACTCGGCACCGCTCGCCTCGCGCAGGTAGTCATTGACGTCTTCGCTGCCGATGCCGTGCAGCTCGCCATCGTCGCCCGCGTACTGGAACAAGGCCTGCCCGGGCATCGCCTGGCAGCGGCGCACGACGCGCGCGACCCGCGGGTCCTCCAGCGCCACGCGGTGCTGCACGCCGCTCTTGCCGCGGAACTGCAGCGTGATCTCAGGGCCGTTCACCTGCGCGTGGCGGTTGCGCAGCGTGGTCAGGCCGTACGAGCCGTTGCTGCGGGCGTATTCGTCATTGCCGATGCGCACGAGCGTCGTGTCGAGCAGCCGCACCACGGTGGCGAGCACGGTCTCGCGGCCGGGCCGCGCGCTCGTCACCTTCAGGTCGCGCTGAACCCGGGCGCGGATGCGCGGCAACGCGTCGCCGAACTCCAGCATGCGGTCGAACTTGTCAGCATCGCGCACCCGCCGCCACTCGGCGTGGTAGCGGTACTGCTTGCGGCCGCGCGCATCGCGCCCGGTGGCTTGCACGTGGCCGCGCGGCGACGGGCAGATCCACACCTGCGTGTAGGCCGGCGGGATCGCCAGGCGCCGGATGCGCTCCAGCTCGCTGCGCTCGCGCAGCGGCCGGCCATCGGGTGCGATGTAGCTGAACCCGGTGCCCCGGCGCGCGCGTCGGATGCCGGGCACCGTGTCACTCACGTACTGCAGGCGCTCCATCGCCGGCACGTCGCTGCAGGGGTCAGTACCGGTAGATCAGGCCCAGCGACGTCAGGTCGACGTCCTGCCGCCCGCCGACGAAGCGGAACTGCTGGCGCTCCCACTCCAGGGCCACGGTCCAGTTGCGGCCGAAGTCGACCGCAGCGCCGACCGCGCCGGTGGCACCAAACCCCTTGTCGTCGCCGGTCGCCACCGGCTGGCCGGCAGCGGCGCTCACATCGGTGCGGCCATAGGTGGTGCCGAGCTTGCCGTAGAGGTGGAACATGGTGCCCAGCGGGACCTGGCCGATCAGGCTCAGGTTGACGCCGCGCGCCTTCGCGCTGCCGCCGGCGCGGTCGGCATGGCGCATGTCGACGTAGCCCAGCTCGATGCCCATCCAGTCGTTCACCGCGGCGCCGGCATAGACCTTCCAGGCGCCGTTCGCGTTGTCGCACGACGCCTGGACGCCGCAATCGGTGTTGTAGTCGGCGCGACCGCCGTTCAGGCCGATGTAGCCGTGCTCCCCGGACTGCGCGAGGGCAGCCGAGGCCACGAAGACGGCGGCGATGCCGATCGAAATACGCAAGCGCTGGTTCATGAAGTGCTTCCTGCAAAAACGACCGGGTGAAGTTTTCTGACGCCGGTAAGAACATCGGCAGCATTTACGTGCCGCCGATGCCCCCGGGTCACGACGAGCTCTTCGCGCGTTCGCGGTCGCGCAGCATCTTGATCTGGTCGTGGTTGCGCTGCACGCCGAGTTGCATGCGCGCGACGATCGACTTCACCGGCTCCGGCAGGTCGTCATCGCGCAGTGCGGCACGGTAGCGGGCCAGCGCCGCGTCTTCGCCGCGCTCGCATTCGTCCAGCATCGCCTGGTCGGTGTAGCCCACCAGCGAGCCGCGCACCGCGACCCAGCCGCGGTGCAGCGAGCCGGCGGTGGTGCCGTCGTCTTCCGGTTCGCCGCCGTACTGCGCGACCAGCGGGGCCAGCTCTTCGGCCGCGCGGCGGCATTCGTTGGCGCGTTGCGTGAACAGCGTGCGCAGCTCTTCCGACTGCACGTGCTTCGCGCAGGCCAGGAAGCCGAACTCACCGTCCTTCGAGGTCTCGATCAGGTCGTTCAGGGTGTCGACGATGTCTTCGTGGCTCATGGTCAGTTCCTTTCAGTTGAAGGCCGTGGGGCCCGTTCCCTTCTTCGGCAGTTGGCGTGCCCGGTGGCACATGTGTTGCAGAGTGATGAATGAGCAGTTCCCCCTGCGAGGCATCGTCCTACGACGCGCTTCCGATGGGGCGCAAACACAGCAACGACAAGCATCAAGGAGACCGCGGAATGAATGCACCGATCCTTCGAGCCGATGCGCGGCAGATCCAGGGCCTGACGCCGCGCCTGCAGCGTGCGGTGCGCCTGCTGCAGCTGTCGTCGCAGGACTTCGTCCAGGAGATCCGCGACAGCATGGTGACCAATCCCTTCCTCGAGCTGGAAGAGGCCGGGCCCGAGGGCACCGCAACGGCCGTGCACGATCCGTCGCTGGCCGAAGCGCTGCCGATCGCCGAGCTGAATGCGCTGACACCGGCCAACGACGCGACGATGGACACCCTGCCATCCGCCGACGCCGACATGGCCTTCGAGCGCGACAGCTGGCAGGCCGGGCCGGGCAGCATCAGCGGAAGCGGTTCCGGCGACAGCGACATCAGCGCGAKGGAGCTGGTCGCCGCCGATGTCGACCTGCGCCAGCACCTGCGCTCGCAGATCAACATGCTGCCGCTCGGCGAGCGCGACCACGCCCTCGCCTGCACCATCATCGAATCGCTCGACGACGACGGCTACCTGCGCACCGGGCTCGACGAACTCGCCGAGCTGGCGGCGCTGTCGCCGGCGGTCGAGGGCTGCGAGATGAGCACCGCGCTGAAGCTGGTGCAGTCGCTCGAACCGGCCGGCGTGGCCGCGCGCAGCGTCGCCGAATGCCTGCTGCTGCAGCTTCCGCAGATCGAGGATGCCGACGAACGCGCGCTGGCCGAGCGCATCGTCGCGCAGCACCTGGCGCAACTGGCGCAGCGCGACATCGCCGGCATCGCGAAGGCGCTGGGCGAGACCGCCGCGCACGTGGCCGCCGCCTGCGACCGCATCCGCCACCTCGACCCGCGCCCGGGCTGGCGCTACGGCGCCGAGAACCTGAACTACGTGACGCCGGACGTGATCGTCAAGAAGGTCCGCGGCACCTGGGCCGCCGCGCTGAACCACGCGGTGATCCCGCGCGTGAAGCTGAACCAGATGTACGCGAGCCTGTTCCAGCAGCACCGCGGCGGCGGCCACGGCGAGATGGCCGCCCACCTGCAGGACGCGCGCTGGACGGTGCGCAACGTGCAGCAGCGCTTCTCGACCATCCTGTCGGTGGCGCAGGCCATCCTGCGGCGCCAACACCGCTTCCTCGACGTCGGCCCGCTCGCGATGAAGCCGCTCGGCCTGCGCGAGATCGCCGACGAGGTCGGCATCCACGAATCCACCGTCTGCCGGGTGACGAACAACAAGTACATGGCCACGCCGGTCGGTGTGTTCGAGCTGAAGTACTTCTTCTCGCGCGGCATGAACACCGCCAGCGGCGGCAGCACCTCGCCGACCGCGGTGCGCGGCGTGATCCAGGGGATCATCGAATCGGAAGACCCGAAGATGCCGCTGTCGGACGCCCAGATCGCCCGCCTGCTGCTGCGCCAGGGCCTGACGGTGGCGCGCCGCACGGTCACCAAGTACCGCCAACTGCTCAAAGTCGAGCCGGTGGAACGCCGCCGCCGCGCCGCCTGATCGAGGGTTTTCCCGGCGCGCGGACTTGCAAAGAGTCACAAATCACGCAGGCACGACACTTGCCAGTAGAAGTCAAGCGGCCAGCCGACATCGAGTGTCGGCCCCGTCCGACAGACCCCGGCCCGCGACCGACTGCGGGCCCCCGAAAGCCTTTCATGCAGGACCGCGCCCTCACGCTCGATGCCATCGGCCCCTCGCTGTTCGACCGGCTGCCGCAAGCGGCCCTGCTCGTCGATGCACAGGGGCACGTGCTGGCTGCCAACCGCGCGGCCCAGGCGCTGGTGCGTGGCGGCGACCTGCCGTCCGACCTGCTGCGCTTCGCGCCCTCGCTCGCGATGGGGCGCGCACTGGGGGCCGGCGAGGAGTGGGCCGGCGAGGTGTCGGTCGGCTCGGGCGACGGCGTGCGGCCGTTCGACGCGCAGCTGTTGCAACTTCAGCCGCAAGTTCATCCGCAACTTCAGCCGCAGCTTCGGAAGGACGATTCGCCCGCCGCAGACGACGCCCGCTTCGTCTGCCTGCTGCAGCCGTCGCCGGTGCGCGGGCGCGACGGCGAGCGCGATTTCCGCAGCATGGCCGATGCCGCGCCGGTGATGATCTGGCTGGCCGGCCCGGACCGCTGGTGCGAATGGGTCAACAAGCCGTGGCTGCAGTTCACCGGCACGACGCTCGACGAAGAGCGCGGCAACGGCTGGACCCAGGTGGTGCACCCGGAGGACCTGGAGCGCTGCATGGGCATCTACTCGACCAGCTTCCATGCGCGCCAGCCCTTCGTGATGGATTACCGGCTGCGCCGCCACGACGGCCTCTACCGCTGGGTGCTCGACAACGGCGTGCCGCACACCAGCGGCGACGGGCGCTTCCTCGGCTACGTCGGCAGCTGTGTCGACATCCATGAACGCAAGGAGCTCGAGGAGCGCTTGGCCGAGCGCACGCAGGCGATGCGCCTGTCCGACCGACGCCAGGGCGAGTTCCTCGCGCTGCTGTCGCACGAGCTGCGCAACCCGCTGGCACCGATCGCGAACGCCGCCAGCGTGCTGCGCACGATGGAGGCCGAGAACCCGACGATCGGGCGGCTGCGCGAGATCGTCGAGCGGCAGGTGACGCGGCTGCGGCGCCTGATCGACGACCTCGTCGACGTGACGCGTGTCGCGCAGGGCCAGATCACGCTGATCAAGGAGCCGGTGGCGGTCGACACGGTGGTGCGCGGCGCGCTCGACGGCCTGCGCACGAAGCTGAGTGCGGCCGGCCACACGCTGAAGACCGAGTTCCCGAAGGAGCCGGCCTGGGTCGAGGGCGATGCGCTGCGGCTCGCGCAGGCGGTGTCGGCGATCGTCTACAACGCATCGATCTTCTCGCGCGACCCGGGCGAGATCGCGGTGTCGGTGCAGTCACGTGGCGGTCCGGGGAATGGTCAAGGGAATGGTCAAGGGACGGGCCAGGTGCTGGTGCGCGTGAAAGACCGCGGCCAAGGCATCGCCGCCGATTTCCTGCCGCACGTGTTCGAGCTGTTCGCGCGCCACGATGACGGCACCGCGGCACGCCGGCCGGGGCTGGGGGTCGGGCTCACGCTGGCGCGGCGCATCGCGATGCTGCACGGCGGCGACATCTCGGCGTCGAGCGACGGGCCGGGGCTGGGTGCCGAGTTCGTGATCAGCCTGCCGCAGGTGGCCTCGCCGAGCGCCACCAACGGCTCGCGCCAGAAGCCGCTCGTGATGGTTCCCGAGGAAACCTACCGCGTGCTGGTGATCGACCCGGATCCGGAGACACGCGACGTGCTGCGCCTGCAGATGGAGCTGTGGGGCCACGAGGTGCAGACGGCGCCGACGCCGGAGGCCGGGCTGCGCATCGCGCGCACCCAGCGGCCGCAGATCGTGCTGTGCGACATCAGCCATCCCGACTTCGAGGCGGCCGCGCTGCTCGAACCGCTGCGCAGCCATCTGGTCGGCGTGCCGGTGTTCTTTGCGGCACTGAATGCACGCGGTCGCAGCGACGACGACGAGGCGCGTGCGCTGGAGGCGGGGTTCGATGCCTACCTGGTGAAGCCGCTGCGACCGGAAAACCTCGGCCGCCTGTTGCACGCCGTCGCGACGCGGACCGCGTAGGTTCAGGACGACGCCCAGCTCCGGTCTTCGAGTCCGGCCGGCCGCGTTTCGAGCGCCCCGTCGGCCCCGGCGAGGCCGGCCGCCTGGTATTCCTTCAGCCGGTTGTAGAGCGTCTTCAGGCTGATCCCGAGCGTCGCGGCGGTCTTCTCCTTGTGGCGCCCGAGGTACTCGAGCGTCGCGAGCGTCACCTGCCGCTCGATCTCGGCCAGCGGCGTGCCGACCCACACGGTGATCGCCGGCGCCCCGCCCTCGACCACGATCGGCGACGTCGGGATCGATGCGCCCGACACCTCGCCATCGGGCGATTGCGGCAGGCACTCGTCGTCGATCACGCTGTCGAGCGCCATCACATAAGAGCGGTACACCACGTTGCGCAGCTCACGCACGTTGCCCGGCCATTCGTAGCGCRCAAGCCGTTGCAGAGCCTGCGGCGAGAAGCGCTTGGCCATGCCTTCGCGCTCCGAGATCTGCTGCACGAAATGCTCGGCCAGCAGCGGCACGTCTTCGGACCGCTGGCGCAGCGCCGGCAGGTGGATCGGGAACACGTTCAGGCGGTACAGCAGGTCTTCGCGCAGCTTGCCGCTGGCCACCGCCTGCAGCGGGCTGCGGTTGGTGGCCGCGATCATCCGCACGTCGGTCTCGAGCGTCTGCGTGGAGCCGACCCGCATGAAAGTGCCGGTCTCGAGCACGCGCAGCAGCTTGACCTGCAGGTCGAGCGGCATCTCGGTGATTTCATCGAGGAACAGCGTGCCGCCGCTCGCGCGCTCGAAGAAGCCCTGGTGCTGCCGGTCGGCGCCGGTGAAGCTGCCCTTCTCGTGGCCGAAGATCTCGCTCTCGATCAGGTGCGGCGAGATCGCGCCGCAGTTCACCGCGAGGAAAGGCTTGCCGCGCCGGCGGCTCAGGTCGTGCACCGTGCGCGCGACCACCTCCTTGCCGGTGCCGCTCTCGCCGGTGATGAACACCGTGACGGCGGTGCCGGCCACGCGCGCCACCTGGTCGTAGACACGGCGCATCGGCGCCGCACGGCCCCACAGCGCACCGAAATGGCCTTCGCTCTCCAGCGTGGCCAGCAGGTCCGACGATTCCGCCTTCAGCACCGACGGCTTGGTCACGCGCGACAGCACGCCCTTCAGCTGCTTCAGGCTCATCGGCTTGACGAGGTAGTCGGCGGCGCCCAGCCGCAGTGCCTGGATCGAGGTGTCGAGGCTCGCCTGGCCGGTCATCAGCACCACGTCGGTGTTCGACATGCCCTTGGCCTCGTTCAGCAGCTCCATGCCGTTGCCGTCGGGCAGCATCAAATCCAGCAGCACGATGTCGGGTTCCTGCAGCGCCAGCTGCCGGCGCGCATCGCGCAGCGACCCCGCGGTGGCCACGGTGAAGCCCTCGCTCGCGATCAGCATCGCCATCGTCTCGGCCGAATCCGGCTCGTCATCCACCACCAAGGCATGCGGCATCACAGAACTCCTCTTGCGGACCGGAAGGCCCGCAGCAAGCGGCCCGGACACGCCGGGACCACGCGGAACCGTCGGGCACAGCGATTGCCATGACGGTTCATCGACCACTCCACCGCTGACCATGTGCCGGTCACCATCCACCTTCATCCTCGTTAGCCAGAACCATGCCGCCCGCACCGGCGAACGGCACCGCCCGCTCGACCTGCAGATCCAGCTGCCGGCCGAACAGGAGAACACCCAAATGTTGCAGAGGCTTGACCGCATCGAGCCGTCGATGCGGTCCTACAAGCTGGCGCAGCGGATCGACAAGGCGGCCTCGGACAAGGCCTGGGCGGACAAGCCGCAAAGCAGGCCACCCGCACTCGACGAGGCGCCGTCGATTCCTGCCGTCTTCGTTACTGCTGATCACCGGGTCGTTCCCTTGTCGAGCCGAGCCAGCGGCCAAAGTGGGCGACGATAGCCTGCACCATCGGGCCCACCCGCTCGCAGTGGTAACGAGGCGTCAATGCGGATGTCGGCAGTGCTGTGGCAGGCCTTGCGAGTTGTCACACACGCGGGTGGGGCATGGGTCGGCCTGTGTCGCTGCGCCAACGCCGTGCACGGCACCTTCACTCCGGGGATGGACAGGCGGTGGCACCACATCGGGACAGCCTTCAGCATCGGGATCAGCCGAGAGCGAAGCAACGCAGGTGCAGGTCGGCAGTCGCCGCGGTGCCGCTGAGGCGAACCTGCTTCGCACAGGCTCGCAGCGCTTGTGAAACCGCTGCAACGAGCTTCGACGGCGGGCGCACCGCGCGGCCTTCGCGCAGCAGGCTGTCCACGAGGAACCCATCCTCGTCGATCATCTCGGCGAGCAGGCGCTCCTGCTCGTCGAACAGCACCGCACGCGGCGCCTCCTTCGAGCCAAAAAGCAGCAGGTAGCGGGCGCAGTTGTTCTTGGTCATGGCGGCATTCTTGGGTGTCAACATCTTGAGGGCGGATGCTCCCCCAGGTCGGCCGCCCGGGCCAGTCGCCAGCACCGGATTCGAACGTCGGAAATCGCCTACGCGGTCCTACAAGGGCCTGCCCCCTCTGAAACGGACAGCGTCGGTCGCCGCGCCGACCTACGACGCGCCCTCCTCCCCTCCTACACCGGCTCGGGCCGGTGGCTGCTGGGCGGGCACCCGGGCCCCGCCTATCGTTGCGCCACGCGATCGTCGTCATGGATCGCTGCCCATCCACCCGGGAGTTCATCCACATGCAAGCCCAAGCCGCCCCCGCCGTCACCCGCTCCCGCGAAGCCGGCTTGCCGATGCCGCACGACGTGCACCCGTGGAATGCCCCCGGCCAGGATGTCGGGCTGGTGATCGACCGCGACCGGCAGTTCGTGCAGATGCTGCGCCACTACCGCGAGAGCGGCGGCCTGGCGCGCGGCGACGAGGTGGTGGAGCGGCTCACGCAGTGCGGCGGCCGCGGCGTGCCGACGCTGGCGCGGCAGATCGTCGAGCGCAGCGTGCTGAGCTTCGAATGGCGCGGCGAGCTGTGGCTGCCGATGTTCCAGTTCGAACGCACCGACATGGCGCTGAAGGCCGGCCCGCAACAGGTGGCGAGCGAACTGGCCTCGGCCTTCGATGCCTGGAACACCGCGTTCTGGTTTGTGCAGCCGAACCCGTGGCTGAAGGGGCGGATGCCGGTCGACGTGATCAACACCGAGCTGGCCGAGGTGATCCAGGCCGCAAGAACCGACCGCTTCGTCGCGGCGGGATGACGACGGGACCTCAGGACGTGACGCTGCCGGCCGGAACCCCCGGCGCGGGCGCCGCGGCCGCCGTCGCGCCACGCACCGGCGGCAGGCCCATCGCGCCGATGCGCGCCACGCAGCGGTTGCGACCGCTGCGCTTGGCCTCGTAGAGCGCCTCGTCGGCGCGCCGCAGCACGCTGCTGACGGTGTCGCCGCTCTCGGCCAGCGTGATGCCGATGCTGATCGTGATGTTGCGGTCCGGCAGCCAGCGCGACACATCCAACTCGGCCACCTTCTGGCGCAGCCGCTCGGCCGCGGCGATCGCGGTGTCGATGTCGACCTCGGGCAGCACGACGATGAACTCCTCGCCGCCCAGCCGGCCCAGCTCGACCGGCGCACGGCCGCTGTCGCGCAGCACGGTGGCGATTGCCCGCAGGATGTCGTCGCCGACCAGGTGGCCGTGCTCGTCGTTGATCATCTTGAAGAAATCGAGGTCGACGATCAGCAGCGCGCAGGCCTGCCGCTGCGCCAGCAGCCCCTGCAGCTTGCCGAGCACGTGGCGGCGGTTCGGCAGGTGCGTCAGCTCGTCGGTCATCGCGAGGTCTTGCATGCGGTGGCTGGTGCGGCGGTGGCGCCAGACCAGCACCCCCATCACGACCACCAGCAACGCGGCCAGCGCGATCACCACCGCGCGCAGCGCGCTGGCCCGACGCTCCTGGTCGAGCGCGCGCTCGGTGGCCGCCTTCTCGCGCATCAGCAGCTGGTTTTCCTTGTCCTTCGCGGCGCTGTCGAACTCGACCTTCAGCGTCGCGAAACGCTGGTCGAGCTGGCGGTGCAGCAACTCGTCGGAGACCGCCTTGTACTTCTGCTGCTGCTCGAAGGCGCCGTGCCAGTCGCCCTGGTCGGACAGCGCCGTCGCCAGCTCTCCATAGGTGGTGGCCAGCTCGGCCCGCGAATCGGCGGTGGAGAAGACCTTCTGCGCCTCGCCCAGCGCCGCCAGGGCCTCGACCGGGCGGCGCAGCAGGCGCATCGCGATGCCGCGTTGCAGCAGGATCTGCGCGCGCAGGCGTTCGTCGGGCGTGCGGTGGTGCAGTTCGCTCGCCTGGTCGAGCAGGCCGAGCGCACCGGCCGCATCGCCGCGCGCGTTGCGCACGCTGGCCAGCCCGCGCAGCGCATAGGCCTCGCCGCGCGGGTAGCCGATCTCGCGGCTCAGCGCCAGCACCGCCTCGAAGGCGTGCTGCGCGGCGTCCCAGTCCTTCAGGTTCTCGAGCGCGCGGCCCAGGTTGTGCTGCGTGACGGCCTGCTCGCGGCGCAGCCCGGCGGCCTGCTGCGCCTTCAGCGCCGCCTCGAAGTAGTAGCGCGCCTGGGCGTGGTCGCCCATGCGGTTGTAGAGGATCGCGATCGCGTTCAGCGAGGTCAGCGCCTGTTGCGGCATGCCCAGCCGCTCGTACAGCTGGTTGGCCAGGCGCAGGTCGAACAGGCCGTTGGCGAACTCGCCGCGCACGCCGCGCAGGTAGCCGCGGCGGTACAGGCCGTCGGCGCGCTGCTCGTCGTCGTGCAGCTGCTCGGCGACCGCGACCGACTGCTCGTACAAGGCCATCGCCTGCACGCTGTCGCCGGCCAGCTCGCGCAAGTCGCCTTCGCAGCCGAGCAGGCTGGGGCGCAGGCGCGGCGCGCGCGGCAGCAGCGCGCGCCCCTGGGCCAGGTGGTCCTCGGCGGCGGCGCGGTCGCGCTCGGCGTGGTAATCGCACAGCAGCCAATGGGCGAGCACCAGCGTGTCGGGGTCGGCGGCCGCGCCGGCGTGGCCGAGGTCGGCCAGCGCCTGCTCGGCCAGCTTGCGGCCCTGTTCGGGGTCGCTGCGCATCGCGGCGCGGCTGCGCTCGAGCATCGATCGCGCCGGGGTGTCGGACGCAGGCGTGGGCGCCGCCGCCACGATGGCAGACAGTGTCAAAAGCATGACAGGCAGGCAGCGCACGACGGGCAGGAGGCAGCGGGGTGACAAGCGCGCATTGTCGCCCACGGTTACACCCGCCAACGCGCGCCACAGCGGCGCGCACCTCGCGTTGGCGAGAACGAATGCCCATCGAAGCCGACGCGATGACACATCTGGATACAGGGCTTCCCCCTAGTCCGATCCCTTTCATTTTTGGATGTGTCATGCAAAATCATCCGACACAAAAACGAATGGGCAGGGAGAAGCGATGTCCAGCCAGGCAGTACCCGGGGCGCAGCCGCGCCCCGAATCGACGCTTGCCGTGGACGCGGCGCCCCCCTCGCCGCAACCGCCGGGTGATGGCGACGCCATGCCCCCGCCCACGCCCGGTCCCGCCAGCGGCCTGCAGGCCCTGTGCCTGGTGGCCCGCCTGCACCATGTGGCCGCCGATCCGGCCCAGCTCGCGCACCAGCTCGGCTGGCGGCCCGGCCACGTGCCCGACGTCACCGACCTGCTGCTGGCGGCGCAACAGCTGGGCCTGAAGGCGCGGCTCAGCCGCAGCAGCCCCGAGCGCCTGAACCTCGCCCCGCTGCCGGCGCTCGCGCTGCTGGACGACGGGGCCGGCGGCCGCAAGGTGGTGGTGCTCGCGCAATGCGACGGCCAGCGCGTGCTCTACCAGGATCCGGGCGCCGACATCCCGGGCGGCCGCCCGGTGATCGAGCCGCTCGGCGTGTTCGCCGGCCGCTGGGATGGCGCGCTGATCCTCGTCACCAGCCGCGCTTCGCTGGCCGGCGCCCTCGCCCAGTTCGATTTCAGCTGGTTCGTGCCCAGCCTCGTGAAGCACCGGCGGTTGCTCGGCGAGGTGTTGCTGGTGTCGCTGTTCCTGCAGCTGTTCGCGCTCGTCAGCCCCCTGTTCTTCCAGGTCGTGATGGACAAGGTGCTGGTGCACCGCGGCGTCTCGACGCTCAACGTGCTGGTGGTCGGCCTGGTCGTCATCGTGGTGTTCGAGAGCGTGCTGTCGTTGTTGCGCACCTACCTGTTCAGCCACACCACCAGCCGCATCGACGTCGAGCTCGGCGCGCGCCTGTTCCGCCACCTGCTGCAGCTGCCGCTCGCCTACTTCCAGGCGCGCCGCGTCGGCCAGTCGGTGGCACGCGTGCGCGAGCTGGAGAACATCCGCAGCTTCCTGACCGGCAATGCGCTGACGCTGGTGCTCGACGTGCTGTTCTCGGTGATCTTCATCGCGGTGATGCTGCTCTACAGCGTGCCGCTGACGCTGATCGTGCTGGTCAGCCTGCCGCTCTACATCGGCCTCAGCCTGATGCTGGTGCCGGTGCTGCGCGCCCGCCTGAACGAGAAATTCGCGCGCGGCGCCGAGAACCAGTCGCTGCTGGTCGAGACGATCAGCGGCATCCAGACCGTCAAGGCGAGCGCGCTCGAACCGAGCATCGCGCGGCGCTGGGACGACCAGCTGGCCGCCTACGTGTCGGCGAGCTTTCGCACCAGCACGCTGGCCAGCTACGGCCACGAAGGCATCGGCCTGATCGGCAAGCTGGTGACGGCCGCGACGCTCTGGTACGGCGCGCGCCTCGTGATGGACCAGGAGCTGAGCGTCGGCCAGTTCGTCGCGTTCAACATGTTCGCGCAGCGCGTCGCGCAGCCGATCATGCGGATCGCCCAGCTCTGGACCGATTTCCAGCAGACCGGCATCTCGGTGGCGCGGCTCGGCGACATCCTGAACACCCGCACCGAGGTGCCGCCGGCCAATGCCGCGCAGCTGCCACCGCTGAAGGGCCGCATCCAGTTCGACCAGGTCAGTTTCCGCTACCGCGCCGAGGCGCCGCCGGTGCTGCAGGCGTTGAGCCTGGAGGTGCGCCCCGGCGAGGTGATCGGCATCGTCGGGCGCAGCGGTTCGGGCAAGAGCACGCTGACCAAGCTGGTGCAGCGCCTGTACACGCCCGAGCAGGGGCGCGTGCTGGTGGACGGCATCGACATCAGCCTGATCGACGCGGCGCAGCTGCGCCGCCAGATCGGCGTGGTGCTGCAGGACAACCTGCTGTTCAGCCGCAGCGTGCGCGAGAACATCGCGATCACCGACCCGGCGGCGCCGATCGAGCAGGTGATGCGGGCGGCCCGGCTGGCCGGCGCGCACGAATTCGTCAGCGAACTGCCCGAGGGCTACGACACGCAGGTCGGCGAACAGGGCGCCGGGCTGTCCGGCGGGCAGCGCCAGCGCATCGCGATCGCGCGCGCACTGTTCGGCAACCCGCGCGTGCTGATCCTCGACGAGGCCACCAGCGCACTCGACTACGAGAGCGAGGCCATCCTGCAGCGCAACATGGCCGACATCTGCCGCGGCCGCACCGTGATCGTGATCGCGCACCGGCTCAGCAGCGTGCGCCGCGCCACCCGCATCGTCGCGATGGACAAGGGACGCATCGTCGAGCAAGGCACGCACGACGAGCTACTGCGCCGGCCGCGCGGGCTGTACGCCGGGCTGTGGGCGATGCAGTCGGGCGTGCCCGAAGGGGTGGCCTCGTGAGCCGGTCGAGCCACCCGCTGCTCGACCTGCTGCGCCACTACCGCGCGGTGTTCCGCGCCGCCTGGGAGCGCCGCGACGAGCTGGCCGGCCCGCGCCGGCTGGCCGACGAAGCCGCCTTCCTGCCGGCGGCACTGAGCCTGCAGGAGACACCGCTGCACCCGGCCCCGCGGCGCACCGCGTGGGTGATCTGCGCGCTGTTCACGATCGCGCTCGCCTGGGCCATCCTCGGCGAGGTCGACATCGTCGCGGTGGCGCCGGGGCGCATCGTCGTCAGCGAGCGCACGAAGACGCTGCAGCCGCTCGAGACCAGCGTGGTCAAGCGCGTGCTGGTGAAGGATGGCGACGTGGTGCAGGCCGGCCAGGTGCTGGTCGAGCTGGACGCCACCGCCGCCGCGGCCGACGGTGCGAGCGTGGCCGAGCAGTTGAGCGCGATGCTGTCCGAGGAGCGCCGCACGACCGCGCTGCTGCAGGCGCTGCAGGGCGGCCGCCAGCAGCCGGTGGCGCCGCCGGGCCTGTCGCCGCGCGACGGCGCGCAACTGCACGCGGAGTGGGCCGACATCACCGCCCGGCTGAGCCGGCTGCATGCAGAGCAGACGCGCCGCAAGGCCGAACTCGCCACCGTGCGCGAGACCATCGCCAAGCTGGAGGCGACGCTGCCGATCGCACGGCGGCGCGAAGCCGATTTCAAGAGCCTGACGGCCCAGGGCTTCATGGGGGCGCATGCCGAGCAGGACCGCACCCGCGAACGCATCGAGCTGGAGCGCGACCTGGCCACCCAGCAGGCCCGGCTGACCGAGGCGCAGGCGGCACTGGCCGAGAGCGACAGCGGGCGCCAGGCCTACCTGGCCGAAACGCAGCGCACGCTGAGCGACCGGCAGGCGCAGGCCGGATCGAAGCGCGAGCAGCTGGCCCAGGAGCGCAGCAAGACCGAGCAGCGCACGCGGCTGACGCAGCTGTCCGCCCCGGTCGGCGGCACGGTGCAGCAGGTGGCGGTGCACACCGAGGGCGGCGTGGTCACGCCGGCCCAGGTGCTGATGGTGATCGTGCCACGCGATGCGCAGGTCACCGCCGAGGTGGTGGTCGACAACAAGGACATCGGCTTCGTCAACGCCGGCCAGCTGGCGGCGGTGAAGCTGGAGACCTTTCCGTTCACCCGCTACGGCACCGTCGACGCGACGGTGCGCAGCGTGACTGCCGATGCGGTGAACGACGAGAAGAAAGGCGCGATCTTCCCGGCCACGCTGAGCCTGCGGCAGGACTCGATCCAGGTCGACGGCAAGCGCATCCACCTGAGCCCGGGCATGAACGTCACGGCCGAGATCAAGACCGGCCGGCGCCGCGTCATCGACTACCTGCTGAGCCCGGTCCAGACCGCGCTCAGCGAAAGCATGGGGGAACGCTGAGATGCTCACCACGACCTGCCGCGGCCCGATCGTCCGCGCCCTTCGCACCGCGACGCTGGTGCTGGCCGCCGCGCTGCTGGGCGCGCCGCTGGCGGCTTGCGCCCTGCCCGCTTCCGAGTCGGCCGCCACGCCTGCCCCGGCCACGGCTGCCACCGCACGCGAAGCCCGCCCGCTGCGCCTCGACTTTGCCCAGGTCGACCTGCGCGTGCTGCTCGGCATCGTGGCCGATGCGGCCGGCAAGACGCTGCGCCTCGCGCCCGGCATCGGCGGCACTGTCGAGGCCCACTACGCCGCGCCCTGGAACCAGGTGCTCGCGCAGATCGCGCAGCGCCACGGGCTGAAGGCCGTCGTCCAGGGCAACGAGATCCGCGTCAGCAAGGCACCCGCATGAGCAGCCTCAAGGCCCCCGCGCACGACGAGACCACCAGCGCCGTGCTGCAGATCCTGGACGCCAGCAAGTCCAACAAGACCTGGTTCGACAGCCGCGGCCTGATCGCCGGCTACCACACCGTCTCGATCGGCGGCGAGAGCTTCCAGGGCCAGCGCGATTCGGCCAAGCGGGTCGCCAAGATCCCGTACGACTTCAGCGGCAAGCGCGTGCTCGACATCGGCTGCTCGAACGGCGGGCTGCTGCACCACCTGTCGGGCGCGATCCGGTTCGGGGTCGGCGTCGACTTCAACACGCGCTGCATCAACGGCGCCAACGCGATCAAGGCGGCCAACGGCACCCACAACGTCCACTTCTACGCCTTCGACCTCGACAAGGACGACCTGTCGCTGCTGAACAGCTTCGTGTTCGGCGAGCGGGTGGACGTCTGCTTCATCCTGAACATCTCGCTGTGGGTGAAGCGCTGGAAGGAGGTCGTGAACCACTGCGCGGCGCTCAGCGACACGCTCGTCTTCGAGGCGCACGGCAACGCGCAGCAGCAGGCCGAGCAGCTGCGCTTCGTGCAATCGGTGTATGGGCAGACGCAGCTGCTGTCGCAGCAATCGGACGACGATCCGACCTATGCGCAGCGCTCGATGTACCTGTGCAGCGACCGCACCGCCGACGAGGGCTCGCCCGACGCGCTGGCCCAGGCCCCGGTGCTCGGCGACGGCGACGAGGGCGCGGTGCGCGCCGCCTGGCGGGCCTGCTTCCCGAATTCGCTGCCGGGCAGCGTGAAGGTGTTCCCGAACACGCACGAGAGCATCGTCGCCGAGATCGATGGCGACCACATCGTCAAGTTTCCGCGCGCGCACCGCGGCGCCACCGGCATCCAGGTGGAGCAGCGCATCACCGATTTCATTCGCGCGCGCGTCGCGGTGCAGGTGCCGAAGATCGAGCTGCACAGCCGGCCGGTGGCGCTGGCGCGCTACCCGAAGCTGGATGGCACCGGCTTCGATCGCAACGCCTGGGCCAAGCTGACCGACGCGAAGAAGGACGCGCTGGCCGCGCAGCTGGCCGCCTTCATGCTCGCGCTGCATGCGGTGCCGGCGGCCGAGATCGAGCGCGCCGACCTGACCTTCGCCCCGTCGTGGGAGCTGTCGGCCGACCTGATCGAAACCCAGCTCGCGGGCAGCGAGCACCCGGTGCTGCGCAAGCTGGTGCCCGAGGTGGTGCGCAACCACCGCAACCTGAAGGTGCCGGCGAAGCAGCTGGTGCTCGGCCACTTCGACCTGCACGGCGGCAACCTGCTGCTCGATGCCGCGCAGGAGCGGCTGCTCGGCGTCATCGATTTCGGCAACTGCAAGCGCGGCGACCTGCACCAGGATTTCTCGCCGCTGTGCCTGAGCTCGCCCGACCTGGCCGAGCGCGTGATGCGCGCCTACGAGCAGCAGTCGGGCCGCAAGGTGAACCGGCTGATGGTGCAGCACTACGCGACCACGTTCTACCTGAACCTGCTGGCCGGCCTGCAGCGCAACGGCAGCACCGACAAGCAGGCGTACTGGCTGGGCCAGCTCGAAACCTGGTTCAACCACCTGGTGATGGAGCGTGCGAAGGCGCGGCTCGCGAGCGCCAAGCCGGTGTCGACGCTGCCGCCGAGCTGGCGCCAGTGGGTGGCCTCCAACCTGATGAAGGGCAGCGAGGCGTCGACGCTGCAGGGCATCCTGCGCCGCAACGGCTTCGCCGACATCGAATCCGCGGTGGAGCTGGCGCATGCGCAGGCGGATCCGTATGTCGAAGCCGGCCGCGAGATCTTCAAGACGCTGGACAAGCGCAACTGGCTGCTGAAGACCTGCGACACGCTGGCGGCGCTGGACGAGCGCTACGCCACCGCCGTTGAACGCCGCGCGGCGCCGGCCTTCGACGTGTTCGTTCGCGAGTACTACAGCAAGCACCTGCCGGTGCTGCTGACCGGCGGCATTGACCACTGGGCGGCACGCTCGCTGTGGACGCCGGAGTACTTTGCCGAGAAGGTCGGCAGCACCGAGATCGAGGTGCAGCACGGCCGCGAGAACGATCCGCTGTACGAGCGCAATTCCGGGCAGCACAAGGCGCGCATGACGATGGCCGAGTTCGTGCGCAAGGTGCGCTCGGTCGATGCGTCGAACGACTTCTACATGACGGCCAACAACATGAAGAACAGCCTGGCCGGGCTGGAGCCGCTGTTCGCCGACGCGGGCGACTTCGCGCAGGGCTACCGCGACGAGAAGGCACCGGGCAACGGCCAGTTCCTGTGGTTCGGGCCGAAGGGCACGTTCACCCCGCTGCACCACGACCTGACCAACAACATGCTGATCCAGGTCTACGGGCGCAAGAAGGTGACGCTGATCCCGGCGCTGCAGACGCCGCACCTCTACAACGACGTGGGCGTGTTCAGCGCCGCGGCGTTTCCGGATTTCGATGCACAGCGGCACCCGCTGATGAAGAACGCGCGGCCGATCGAGGTGGAGATCGGGCCGGGCGATGCGCTGTTCATTCCGGTGGGCTGGTGGCACTGCGTCGAGAGCCTGGAGGTCTCGATCGGGCTCAGCTTCACGAATTTCAAGGTGACGAACGCGTTCTCCGGGGACTACCCCCGTTGAACGTTTCTGAAGTTTCTGCAGGCGCAAGCAGTACGCCGATCAATCAATCAATCGATCAATAGCCAGGGAGATGGGTCATGGGGATCATGGGCGGCATCGAGTGGACTGCTGAGAAGTACCAGCAATACAAGGACCTGAAGGAAAAGTACGACAACGCGAAGGAGAAGTACGACCAGGCGATGAAGGTCAATGACGCCTACAAGGCGAATGACGCTTTCCAGACGCTGATCGAATCCCTGCGCTTGCTGAACATGTTCAACCCGTCGCCGGTGACGCGCGGGCCGGTCGGGCAATTGATCGATGGCCTGGAGGCCGGTGTGCGGCCGGGCATCGACGCGCTGCAAGGCCGTGGCGACCAGATCGAGCGCGCCATCAACGATGCCACCGGCTACCCGGGCGGCGTGCCGGACGGCGCCCCGCCGGGCATGGAGTACCAGCCGCGCGTGGTGGTCTCGGACGACGGCCGTTCGTTCTGGCAGGGGCCGCCGCTGCTGGTGCCCAAGGGCACGGCCATCCTCGATCGGCCGATCTACATCGACGAACGCGGCAACCCGATCACGCCGCCGCCGGGCGGTTGGCTGGAGACGCCGACACCGCCTCAGCCGACACCGGTGCCGACGCCACCGGAGCCGACGCCGACGCCTACCCCGCCGACGCCCACCCCGCCGACGCCCACCCCGCCGACGCCCACCCCGCCGACGCCTACCCCGCCGACGCCCACCCCGCCGACGCCCACCCCGCCGA
>NZ_JBFULV010000103.1:0-21664 GCF_054049715.1 Rhizobacter sp. P5_C2
GCCGCGCCCCGCGCCCAGCCCGCCCGCCCGGCACCGGCCCCGCAACCGGCACCGGCCCCCGCGATGGAAGTCAGCGACGACGTCGCACGCCTGTCGATGAGCACGCTGTCGTTCCAGGACTACGTGCGTGAGCGCATGCTCAAGCGCCGCCAGGCCGCCCTGCAGCATGGCCGCGACAACGAACCCAGCTTCATGCCCGACGACGAGCCGTCGCTGCCGACCGCGCTCGAACAGCGCCTGGCCGAACGGCAGGCGATGCACCCGGCACCGGCGCAGCATGCGCCGATGCAGGCCGTCGGTGGCCGCAGCCCAGCGCTGCGCGAACCGCCGGTGCTGCGCGAGGAAATCCGCGTGCAGCAACAACAGGCCGCCGCCGCGGCCGCCCAGGCGCATGCCCAGGCTCAAGCGCATGCACAGGCCCTGGCCGATGCGCGTGCCCAGCAACACACCCCCGCTCCGGTGCCCGCCGCGCCGGTTGTCTCGCTCGCCGATGCCCGCGCCAACGGCAACGCCTCCGCCCGCCGCGACCAGCAGGACATGATGAACGAGCTGCGCTCGATGAAGGGCCTGATCGAAGAGCGCTTCGGCGCGCTGGCCTTCATGGAGAAGCTGCAGCGCCAGCCCGCCCAGGCGATGCTGATCCAGAAGCTGCTCGACACCGGCTTCTCGCCGGCGCTGATCCGCAAGCTGGCCGAGAGCCTGCCGAACGACGTGAGCGACGAGACCGCGTGGGCCGCCAACATCCTCGAGCGCAACCTGATCACCGGCGAGAACGACGCCGCGCTCGAAGACCAGGGCGGCGTCTACGCGCTGATCGGCTCCACCGGCGTCGGCAAGACGACCAGCGCCGCCAAGATCGCTGCCGCCTTCGCCACCAAGCACGGTGCCGCCAACCTCGGCCTGATCACGCTCGACGCCTACCGCGTCGGCGCCCACGAACAACTGCGCGCCTATGGCCGCATCCTCGGCGTGCCGGTGCACACCGCGCACGACCGCGCCTCGCTCGAAGACCTGCTGGAACTGCTGGCGGCCAAGAAGATGGTGCTGATCGACACCGCCGGCATGGCGCAGCGCGACAGCCGCACCCGCGAGCTGCTCGACATGCTGGCCCACCGCTCGATCCAGAAGCTGCTGGTCGTCAACGCCGCGGCACAGGGCGAGACCATCGAGGACGTGATGGTGTCGTACCGCGCCGCCGCCTGCAAAGGCATCGTGCTCTCGAAGCTCGACGAAGCCGTCAAGCTGGCCCCGGCGCTCGACGCGCTGATCCGCCACAAGCTGAAGGTCGTCGGCGTCGCCAACGGCCAGCGCGTCCCCGAAGACTGGCACCGCCTGTCGGCCCACGCGCTGGTGCATCGCGCACTGCGGGCCAACACCGGCACCGCCTACCGCATGGATGCCGACGACGTGAACCTGATCTTCACGGCGCGCCAGCCGGCGCTGCGCACGCGCGGCTCGCTGCACGCCTGATCGATCGTTCGATCAAACACGAACAGCCCCCCTAGCCTCGTCCTCAGCGCCCCATGCACGACGCCTTCGACTCCTCGTTCCCGCAAGACCAGGCCCACGGCCTGCGCCAGCTGTTCGGCCAGACGCGCGTGCGTTTCGTGCCGGTGGTGGCCAACCCGAACATGGCGTTCGGCGGCGTGATGCTGGAGCGCCTGTGCACCGCCTTCGGCGAGCTCGGCGCGCACGTGCTGGTGATCGACGCCTCGGACCGCGCGCCGGCCCCGGCCGAGCTGACGGCCGTCGGCCTGACCGGTTGCGTCGAGCCGCTGTCGCACCAGGTGTCGTACCTCGCCGCGCGCGGCCTGCCGATCCGCTATGTGGATGCGCACGGCAGCACCGCCAACTTCCTGCAGGCCGCAGCCGATGCCGCGCCGCATGCCGACGTGGTGCTGGTGCATGCCACCGAGACCGACCTGTGCCGGCTGTTCATGCGCAGCGAGGCCCGCCCGCTGCTGCTGGCCGACGACCGCCCGGCCAGCGTGACCCATGCCTACGCCGCGATGAAGCTGCTGACGCAGCGCGCCGGCCTGATGGTGCACGACCTGCTGCTCGGCGCCGCCCCCCATTCGCCGCGCGCCGAACGCATCGCGCAGCAGATCGCTTCCTGTGCCGATGGCTTCCTGGGCGCCGTGCTGCGCGACTGGATGCACGTCGATCCCGCGTCCGACGTCAACGACCCGCCCACCCCGGCCCTGCGCCGCTGGGCCCGTGACGTGCTGCAGCCTGCCGCCGCTGAAGTTGCCTATGCCACCGGCTTTCCGGTGCGTCGCGATTTCGCGCAGCAGGCCCTGAACTGAATTCCCCCGGAGCTGACCCCATGTATACCGCCAAAGGCCAACTCGACGTTAACTCGATGCTCAAGCAGTACAGCTCGCTGGTGCGGCGCCTCGCTCACCAGATGATCGCGAAGCTGCCTGCCAACGTCGAGATCGACGACCTGATCCAGGTCGGCATGATCGGGCTGACCGACGCGCTGAGCCGCTTCGACGCGGCGCAGGGCGTGCAGTTCGAGACCTTCGCGACGCAGCGCATCCGCGGCGCGATGCTCGACGAGCTGCGCGGCAACGACTACCTGTCGCGCGGCACGCGCAAGCAGCAGCGCACCATCGAATCGGCGGTGCACAAGCTCGAGCAGAAGCTCGGCCGCGCGCCTGCCGAAAGCGAGATCGCCCGCGAGATGGGCATCACGCTGCCCGAATACCAGGAACTCCTTGGCAAGGTGCGCGGCACCCAGCTGGTTTACCTGGAGGACATGTCGGGCGACGATGGCGACAATGATTTCCTCGACCGGCACGTGGCCGACGAAGGGATCAACCCGCTTGCGCAGCTGCAGGACCAGCGCATGCGCCAGGCCCTGGTCGACGGCATCAAGACGTTGCCGGAGCGCGAGCAGTACGTGATGAGCATGTACTACGAGCACGACATGAACCTGAAGGAAATCGCGGCCGTGCTGAAGGTGACCGAATCGCGCGTCTGCCAGCTACACAGCCAGTCCATCGCCCGCTTGCGCGTCAAGCTGCGCGAGTGGTGATCACCGAGACCGAGACACCATGTTTGCAATGTTCAGGAAGGGACGCGAGCAGTCGCCCAACGAGCCGATCGAGCCCGTCGTGACTGCAGCAGCCGGCGAGCCCGACCTGCGGGCCGCGGTGCAGTCGATCGGCAAGCAGGCGTCCAGCGTCGGCCGTGATGCGGCCGAGGTGCGCGGGCTGCTCGACGACGCCAGCAAGGTGTCGGCCCGCCAGGCGCAGGCCGTCGTCGCGCTGGTCAGCCAGCTGAGCGAGGTCACGCGGGCGCAGCAGGCGATCGGCGATGTCACGGCCGGCAGCCTCGATGCGGTCGGGCGTGCGCGTGAGGCGGTCGAAGCGGTCGGCACCGAGGTGGCCGGCATCGTCGACACGCTGCGCGAGGTGGCCGCGGCCGCCAGCGAGATCACGCAGATCGCGCTGCAGACGCGGCTGGTGGCGTTCAACGCCTCGGTCGAGGCCAAGCGCGCCGGCGAGGCCGGGCGCGGTTTCGGCGTGGTGGCCGATGCGGTGAAGGACCTGGCCTCGAAGGTCGAGGGGTCGTCGAAGGCGATCATGAGCACCGTGGGCGTGCTCGACACGCGCATCGGGGCCTTGTCGCGCGAGATCCAGGCCAAGCCGGGCGAAATCAGTCAAGGCGGTTTCCACAAGGCGCTGGCCGATGTGGAGGCCGGGGTCGCGAGCATCACTGCCGCGGCGACGCAAAGCCGCGAGATCTGCGGCGGCGTCAACCTGCAGATGGGCGTGATGCAGTCGGAGATCCAGCAGACCACCGCGGCGCTCGACAACGCGATGCGCCGCAGCGAGGCCTTTTTGAAGGTGTCGGAGCACCTGATCGAGCTGGTGGCCGAATGCGGCATCGAGACCGAAGACACGCCGTTCATCCAGGCCGCGATGGAAGCGGCCGCGCAGATCGGCAAGCTGCTCGAGGATTCGCTGCGCACCCGCACGATCTCGCCGGCCGACCTGTTCGACGAAGCCTACAGGCCGCTGCCGGGCACCAACCCGGCGCAGCACGCGACCAAGTTCATCGAGCTGGCGGACAGGCTGTTCCCGCAGGTGCAGGAGCGCGTGCTGACGCTGAGCCCGAAGGTGGTGTTCTGCATCGCGGTCGACCGCAACGGCTACGTGGCGACGCACAACAAGAAGTACTGCCACCCGCAGCGCGGCGACCTGGCCTGGGACACGGTCAACAGCCGCTACCGCCGCATCTTCAACGACCGCACCGGGCTCGCTTCCGCGCGCAACCAGCGCCCGTTCCTGCTGCAGACCTACCGCCGCGACATGGGCGGCGGGCAATTCGTGCTGCTGAAGGAAGCCGCCGCACCGATCACGGTGCAGGGGCGGCATTGGGGTGGGGTGCGGGTGGCGTTCAACTTCTGATCTATTGCTTGTCGACGTGAACCCGGCATTTCTCGCCGTTGAGTCGGTCGATATTTTCCTTGGTGTCGCCGTCTAAACTCATGCTTCCCAGGTATATGTGCTTGGGATGAAGGCTGGTTTTGCTGTAAATGGCCTTCCAGAGCCAATCCTGATCTGTCAAGCCGTTGCCTTCCAGCATTATTCTTGTGATGTCGAGCGCAAGAAGACTCTCAAACGCCACGCGATCCTGCCGGCTCAACCCGGTGTTGCTGAGATTGAGTTCGACGTCTCTGTGGCGGGCATGGCTCAGCGATTCGCAAATTGATTTCGCCTCGCGATCGCCCAAATTTTTCTGCCCTCCCAGATTCAGCTTGATCGGGTGCATGCGCTTCTCCAGATCACGCATGAAATTGGATACTGCAGTGAGATCTCCCCTGCTGAGGGGGCCGATTCTCTCGGCGCTCAGCTCAAGAGATGAATCCCTCAAGAGGAGATAGTGAAGATAGGTGGCGGTGATTGGCAGGCGATAAATCTGCTTGCCTTTCGGCAAGATCTGGCGCAGAAAATCCCCCTTCCTGCGATCTATCGGGGAAGAACCGGAAACGTCGGGTGACAACTTTTTCCCCGAGTATTCGAGCAATGCAGTGAATTCATCTTCTGACAGCTGCTGAACCGATTTGATGAAATTGACGGGATCCTGTTCCTCTGGCTGCTCAGCGATGAGTTTGTCCAGGATTTTTACAGTGGCACCGTTGATGACCTGGCTGATGGGGGCGGCAATGGCCGAAGCAGCTTTCACCGTTGCGGATCGTTGACTCTGGGTGCCATCGGTCTCGCTGGATGTGCTGGTTTCGAAGGCTGTCCTGACCGTGAGCGCTGCCTCGCGTTTCAATTTTTCATTTTTGCGCGAATGAATTGGCGCCTGCGCTTGTTTTTCATCATCTTTGGCGACTGTGCGTGAGCGGGGCGACTTGAAACAACGAAACATGGCCTGGTTCCTGGCTGAAGATTGAACGAGGGAATCTGCATTTCAATCTCCCTTTGCCTGGATCTCGGCAGTGACCAAACGTCTGATTGAACAAGCTGAATCCGCTGGAGATCAGGTGAGTGACATCCCGAGCGAAATCGATCCACGCAAGGTTCGTTTGTTCAGAGGGCGGGGACTCGATGAGCGCCTCGGTTTCGACGGCTTGGTATCGTCCTGCCTTCACGAAGGAGAGTTCGCCGCATGATCTGGCCGCTGCCCGCTCTGCTCGCCTGGGCCTTGGCCTGGGCGCTCTTCCTCGGGCTGCAGCGCGCGGCCGTGCCGCTCGGCGTCGCGCTGCTGCTGGCCACCGCGCTCGGCGGTTTGCTCGCACTGCTGCCGATCGTGGCGGCCACGCGCTGGCGCCGGATCTTCGTCGCACTCGGTTTCCCGCTGTCGTTGCTGGCGTCAGGCCTCGCCGGGGCATTGCCCGCCTGGGCGTGGCTGCTGCCGATGGGCGCGCTGCTTGCCCTCTACCCCGTTCACGCCTGGCGCGATGCGCCGGTCTTCCCGACGCCGCGCGGTGCGCTGCGTGGGCTGTCGGCGCTCCTGCCGCTGCCCGATGGCGCACGCGTGCTCGATGCCGGCTGCGGGCTGGGCGACGGGATGCGGGAGTTGCACGCGGCGTATCCGCGGGCGCTGCTCGACGGCATCGAATGGAGCTGGCCCGTCAGGCTGCTGTGCGGCCTGCGCTGCCGGCTGCGGCGCATCCCGGCGCGCGTGGTGCGCGGCGACATCTGGAAGGCCGATTGGTCCGGCTACGAGCTGGTCTACCTGTTCCAGCGGCCGGAGAGCATGCCGCGCGCCGTCGCGAAGGCGCAGACGGAGATGCGCCCGGGGGCGTGGATGGCGAGTCTGGAGTTCGAGGCGCAGGAACTGCGCCCGGTGGCACGGCACATCTGCCCGGATGGGCGGCCGGTGTGGCTGTATCAGGCGCCGTTCAAGGCGCGCTGAACATGAATCAGGCCTGGACGAACCCGCGGCTGCCGCGGTCGGCAGGGCCGTTCGCGGAATACACCGCCGCCGGCCGCTCGCGCGGCATCAGCACGTCGATCGCGCGATCGAGCGCCGCAGTGGCACGCGCCAGCGATTCGCGCTGTGCCGCCACCAGGCCGCCGGCCAGCGCCAGGCGCTCGCGCAACGGGGTGGGCACCGGGCCGCTGCGGGCCGCGCGGGTGAAATGATCGACCGCGCGCGCCAGCGAGCGGTGCAGTTCGGTCGCATGCAGGTCGATCGCCGCGCTGTCGCGCGTGCGAAGCGCCTCGCCCAATGAGGCGAGTTGCGTCTCGACCGCGCCGAGGGTGGCCTCGAGTTCGGGCGAGGTTTCGTACGCGGGAATCACCGGCTGCTGCATGACGAACGGGTGGCCAGGGGCCGTTGAAGAAATCGAGACAGAGACCGAGACAGAAAGCCGAACCGCTGAACGATCAGTGGCCCAGCACTTCCCGGGCGTTGGCGATCAGCTTGTCGGCGATGGCTTCCGGATTGACCTTGAAGCTGCCGTTGTCGATCGCGTCGGAAATGCGCTTGACCTTGTCGGCGTCGAAATCGGCCGAGGCCGAACCCGCGCCGGTCAGCGACGACGCCGCGCTCGACAGCGAAACGGTGGTGCTGGCTTCGGGGGCCGCGGCGCCGACAGCCGGGGTGGCCTGTTCGGTGGGCTTGGCGGTCGTCCCTTGCTTTTGCGTGGTGCTGCCGACCGCCTGGGTGGGGGCCGCAGCTTCTGCGTGATTGCCGATCTTGATGCTCATGAAGGACTCCTTGGGTCGGGACACTGGGCCCGGCCTTTCAACATGCACGGTGTATCGGCCCGCCCGTTGGCGACTTGAGGGCTATCGCCCGAATTGTTGACCCTGGGACGGTTTTTCACAATGCGAGTTCCAACTGGTGTTCCGCGACCGCGACACCCGTCACGAGACGGCCGCTTTCGGTGCGCACGCGCGCCGGCTGGCCCTCGATGCCAGCGGTCACTGCTTCGCCCGAGCCCGCCACTGCGTAGCCGTCGCCGACGGCCCGGATGCGCACGGTGTCGCCCGGGGCGAACCATTGCCGGGCCTTCAGCGTGGCCTGGCGCACGCCCTGGCCGACCGACACCGAGCGGGCCAGCACGCGCCCGACCAGCGCCGAGGCGTCCGTCAGCGCCGGGCTGGCCTCTTCGGCGAGGTCGACCTCGGTCTCCCGGACATCGCCGGCCGCCAGCACCTGGCCGCCCGGCATCGCCTGGTTCATGACCAGCGCCTTGCCCCAGACCTTGACGGTCACCGGCAGGTAGATGTTCCACGGCGTCGCACCCTGGGTGCAGCGCAGCCCGACCCGGGTCTTGCCCCAAAGCCGGGTGTTCGGCGTCAGATAAGCCTGGACCTGCTGGCAGGGCGCGAGGCGCAAGCGCGCATCCATCGGTCCGGCGACGACCTCGACACGGCCCGGCAGCGCCGGGTTGTTGCCGAGCTGGGCCTGCACGAAGCTGAGCGCCTGCTGTTCCAACGGTGATGACGCAGCGGGCGCTGCCGCCCCGGCCGCAAAGGCGGCGCCGCCCATCGCCACGCAGGCGACGAAAGCGATGAAGGCAACAAGGGCAGGGGCTTTGTTCACGTCTCGACTGTAGGAGCGTGCTGCCGTGGGCAAGCGTCCGAAATGGCGGACAAACCGGCCGCTATTCCCGCTTATGTTTCAGAAGGCGCTGCCCACAATCCTTTCACATCGCCCATGGCCTCGGCACCCACCGAGGCCACGGACCGAAAGGAAACGCCGCCATGCTGAACACCCTGACCAACTCGCTCGACTTCCAAGGCTCGGCGCTTGCGCTGCGCTCGGAGCGCCAGCGTCTGATCGCCAGCAACATCGCGAACGCCGACACGCCGGGCTACGTCGCCCGCGACATGAACTTCGCCCAGGCGCTGCGCGAAGCCACCGGCAGCCAGCAGAGCGCGGCCGTGCCGACCACCACGCAGGCCGGCCACATCGGCATCGACAGCGGCCTGACCGGCGCGCGCGCCGAATCGAACCTGCTGTACGCGACCCCCAGCCAGACCAACCTCGACCGCAACACGGTCGACATGGACCGCGAGCGCGCCAACTTCGCCGACAACTCGGTGCACTACGAAGCGACGCTGCGCTTCATCAACGCCAACGTGCGCACGATGCTCGAAGCGATCAAGGGGCAATGATGAGCATGTTCCAGATCTTCAATGTCTCCGGCAGCGCGGTCAGCGCGCAGTCGCAGCGCCTGAACGTGGTGGCGTCGAACCTCGCCAACGTCGACACCGTGGCCGGCCCCGATGGCCAGGCCTACAAGGCGCGGCAGGTCACGTTCCAGACCGAAATGATGGGCCAGCTCGGCCAACCCGGCGGCCCCGCGGCGGCCGGCGTGAAGGTGAGCACGATCACCGAGGACCAGACCCCCGGCCGCAAGGTGCACGACCCGAAGCACCCGCAGGCCGATGCCGAGGGCTACGTCACGTACAGCAACGTCAACGCGGTCGAGGAGATGGTCAACATGATCTCGGCCTCGCGCTCGTACCAGAACAACGTCGAGGTAATGAACACCGCCAAGACCTTGCTGATGAAAACACTGCAGATGGGCCAGTGAGCCTGCCTGACCACGAAAGCACCCCATGGCCGTCGACACCGTCACCAACAACTACGCCGCGCTGAACACGAAGTCGTCCACCGACACCAGCGCCACCACCGCGGCCGAAAGCTCGGAGCGCTTCCTGAAGCTGCTGGTCGCGCAGATGCAGAACCAGGACCCGCTGAACCCGATGGACAACGCGCAGGTCACCAGCCAGATCGCGCAGATCAACACCGTCAGCGGCATCGAGAAGCTGAACGGCACGGTCGGCGGCCTGTCGACCCAGTTCCTGCAGATGCAGGCGGTGCAGGGCGCCTCGCTGGTCGGCCGCGAGGTGATCGTGCCGGGCAACAAGATGGACATCGCCGACAAGGTCGGCACGGGCGGCTTCCAGATCGATGCGGCCGCCGACAACGTGAAGGTCGAGGTGCAGAACGCCGCCGGCCAGACGCTGCAGACGCTGAACCTCGGCGCGCAGAGCAGCGGGATGAACACCTTCGAGTGGGACGCCGGCGCCTACGACAACACCAGCGGCATCACCTTCAAGGTGACCGCGATGAGCGGGGCCAACACCCTCAAGAGCACCGCACTGATGCGTGACAAGGTCAACGCGATCAGCACGGCCAACAACACCCTGGTGCTGGACCTCGAGAAGGCCGGCGGCGTCACCTACGACCAGGTCAAGGCATTCAACTAAGAAGGACACCACCATGGGCTTCCAGCAAGGTCTCTCCGGTCTGAACGCTTCGAGCAAGAACCTCGAAGTCATCGGCAACAACGTCGCCAACGCCAACACCTTCGGCGCCAAGGCCTCGCGCGCCGAGTTCGGCGACATGTACGCCGCCGCGATGAACGGCTCGGGTGCCAACAACATCGGCATCGGCGTGAACCTGGCGGCGGTGACGCAGCAGTTCACGCAGGGCAGCATCACCACCACCGAGAGCTCGCTCGACGTCGCGATCAACGGCTCGGGTTTCTTCCAGCTGAACGACAACGGCACCACGGTGTACTCGCGCAACGGCCAGTTCCAGGTCAACAAGGACGGCTTCATCGTCAGCAACGGCGGGCTCAAGCTGATGGGCTACAAGGCCGACGGCACCGGCACCATCCAGCCCGGCCAGGCCGTGCCGCTGCAACTGCCCACCGCCGGCATCGACCCGGCCGCGACGAAGGAAATCACGCTCGAGATGAACCTCGATTCGCGTGCCGCCACCACGCTGCCGGCGACCACGCCGCAGATCAACCTGACGGACGCGAAGACCTACAACAACGCGACCTCGCTGACCGTCTACGACGCGAAGGGCCAGGACGTCGCGCTGACCTACTACTTCCAGAAGGCCGGCACCGACCAGTGGAACGTCTACGTGACGGCCAACGGCACCTCGCTGGCGGTCGACGGCGCCGGCGACCCGGCCCCGGTCACGACGCTGCAGTTCCCGACCAACGGCGGCAACCCGACCGCCCCGGTGGGCGCGGTGACGCTCGACATCCCGGCGACCACGAACGCCGCCGGTGCCGAGACGCTGGCGATCCCCGGCGTGCAGCTCAACCTGGGCAGCGCGACGCAGTACGGCGCCGGCTTCGGCGTGACCGACCTGAAGCAGGACGGCTACGCGCCGGGCCAGCTGTCGGGCCTGTCGATCGAGGACAACGGCATCGTGATGGCGACCTACTCGAACGGCCAGTCCAAGCCGGCCGGCCAGATGGAGCTCGCGAACTTCCGCAACGCGCAAGGCCTGAAGCCGATGGGCGGCAACAACTGGATGCGCAGCTACGAGTCGGGCGACCCGATCCTGGGCGTTCCGTCGGAAGGCAACATGGGCGTGCTGCAGTCGGGCGCGCTCGAGGAATCGAACGTCGACCTGACCGCCGAGCTCGTCAACATGATGACCGCGCAACGCACCTACCAGGCCAACGCGCAGACCATCAAGACGCAGGACCAGGTGTTGCAGACGCTGGTCAACCTGCGCTGATCGACACGCGAACCACCCAGCGAGCTGAGGAGCTGCCATGGACCGCATGATCTACCTGTCGATGTCGGGCGCGAAGGCCATGATGCAGCGCCAGGACACGCTGTCGCACAACCTCGCGAACGCGTCCACGCCGGGCTTCAAGTCCGAGCTGGCGGCGTTCCGCGCGGTGCCGGTGCTGGGCAGTGGCGCCAGCACCCGCGTCTATGCGCTCGAGACCACGCCCGGCTACGACGCGACGCCGGGCCCGGTCACGGCCACCGGCCGCAACCTCGACGTGGCGGTGAAGGGCAACAGCTGGCTGTCGGTGCAGGCACTCGACGGCACCGAGGGCTACACCCGCGGCGGCTCGCTCGACATCAGCGCCGACGGCACGCTGACCACGCGCAGCGGCCTGCCGGCGCTCGGCGACGGCGGCCCGATCCAGGTGCCGGCCAACACCGAGATCTCGATCGGCGCCGACGGCACCGTCAGCGCCAAGGGCATCGACGGCAAGATCACCGCGGTCGGCAAGCTGAAGCTGGTGACCGCCACCGAAGACACGCCGCTCGAACGCGGCACCGACGGCCTGTTCCGCTCTGCCGGCGGCGACCTGCAGGCCGACCCGAATGCCCGCGTGCAGGACGGCGCGCTCGAAGGCTCGAACGTCAGCCCGATCGAGACCATGGTGTCGATGATCGCCGCGGCGCGCCAGTTCGAATCGCAAATGAAGATGCTGCAGACCGCGGAGGGCGACGAGAAAGCCGCCGCGCAGCTGCTGTCGATGAATTGACCTCCACCGAACCTGAAGGAACCCCACCATGTTGAATTCACTGTGGACGGCCAAGTCCGGCATGGAGGCCCAGCAGGCCCAGCTGGACGCCATCTCGCACAACCTCGCCAACTCGGCCACCAACGGCTACAAGAAGTCGCACGTGGTGTTCGAGGACCTGATGTACCAGAACCTGCGCCAGGCCGGCTCCAACAGCAGCGAGCAGACCACGCTGCCCACCGGCTACCAGGTCGGGCTGGGCACGCGCGCGGTCGCGACCTCGCGCAGCTTCAGCCAGGGCAACCTGCAGCAGAGCGGCAACACGCTGGACGTGGCGGTGCGCGGCAGCGGCTTCTTCGAGATCCAGATGCCCGACGGCACCAACGCGTACACCCGCGACGGCTCGTTCCAGGTCGACGCGACCGGCAAGCTGGTGACGAACAACGGCTACACCGTGCAGCCCGGCATCACGATCCCGGCCAACGCGCAGAGCGTGAGCATCGGCAACGACGGCACCGTCACGGTGACGCTGCCGGGCCAGTCGGCGCCGCAGACCGTCGGCCAGATGCAGCTGACCAACTTCATCAACCCGGCCGGCCTCGAGCCCAAGGGGCAGAACCTGTTCACCGAGACGGCGGCGTCCGGCACGCCGAGCGCCGGCACGCCGGGGCTGAACGGCCTGGGCTTGGTGCAGCAGGGCTTCGTCGAGACGTCCAACGTCAACCCGGTCGAGGAGCTGGTCTCGATGATCCAGACCCAGCGCGCCTACGAGCTGAACTCGAAGGCCATCACCACCTCCGACCAGATGCTCCAGAAACTGAGCCAACTGTAAAGACCGTCATGAAGAGACTTGCCCTCCTGGCCGCGCCGGCCCTGCTCGCCGGCTGCAGCACGCTCTATCCGCTGCCCAAGGTCGACGTGGCCGAGCCGACGCGCGCGCGTCCGGAGGCGATCGCGGCACCGTCGGTCAACAACGGCTCGATCTTCCAGTCGGGCCAGTACCGGCCGTTGTTCGAGGACTACCGCGCCCGGCTCGTCGGCGACACGCTGACGGTGCAGATCGTGGAAAAAGTCTCGGCCAGCCAGAAGAGCACCAGCACGATCGACAAGAGCGGCGCCGTCGCCGCCGGCGTCAGCGCGCTGCCGCTGGTGAACCCGAATGCGCTGCTGCGCTCGAATGCCGCCGGCAACTCGTCGAACACCTTCGCCGGCAAGGGCAGCACCGAGAACACCAACGACTTCTCCGGCATCATCACCGCGACCGTGACGGAAGTCCTGTCGAACGGGCACCTGGTGGTGGCCGGCGAGAAGCAGATCGGCGTGAACCAGAACGTCGACGTGCTGCGTTTCTCGGGCCAGGTCGACCCGCGGGCGATCCAGCCGGGCAACAGCGTCGCGTCGGCGCAGATCGCCAACGTGCGCATCGAGCACCGCGGCCGTGGCGCGCAGGCCGATGCGAACGGAATAGGCTGGCTCGGGCGGTTCTTTTTGAACGTTCTGCCCATTTAAGTTTGCTCAGAATCGGTTTCATCCTGCGATGAAGCCGATATGCAAACCAACCACACCACCGTCACCGAAAAGCTCCTGCGGCTGCTGATCAGCCTGACGGTCGTCGCGTCCAGCGCGGCACTGTGGTGGCCGATGCCCTCGCAGGCGGCCCGCATCAAGGAAGTCGCCGCCGTGCAAGGCGTGCGCGCCAACCAGCTGGTCGGCTACGGCCTCGTCGTCGGCCTCGACGGCACCGGCGACCAGACCACCTCCACCCCCTTCACGCAGCAGAGCCTGAACGCGCTGCTGCAGCAGATGGGCGTCACCGTGCCGCCAGGCACCACGATGCAGGTCAAGAACGTCGCCGCGGTGATGGTGACGGCGCAGTTGCCGCCGTTCGCGCAGCCCGGCCAGACGATCGACATCAACGTCTCGTCGATGGGCAATGCCAAGTCGCTGCGCGGCGGCACGCTGATCGCGACGCCGCTGAAAGGCGCCGACGGCCAGATCTACGCGCTCGCGCAGGGCAACCTGATCGTCGGCGGCGCCGGCGCCTCGGCGGCCGGCTCCAAGGTGCAGATCAACCACCTGAGTGCCGGCCGCGTGCCCGAGGGCGCGACGGTCGAACGCGCGGTGGCCACGCCGCTGAACCAGGGCGAATTCCTGCAGCTCGACCTGAACGCCAGCGACTTCAGCACCGCACGCGAAGTGGCGCGCACGATCAACGCGAAGATGGGCGCCGACACCGCGCACGCGATCGACGGCCGCGTCGTGCGCGTGCGCATGCCGGCCTCGCCCGATGCGCGCGTGGGCTTCCTGGCCGACATCGAGAACCTGCCGGTGGAATTGGCCGCGCCGGCCGCCAAGGTGGTGATCAATGCGCGCACCGGCTCGGTGGTGATGAACCAGACCGTCACGCTCAGCGCCTGCGCGGTCGCGCACGGCAACCTGTCGGTGACGATCAGCACGACGCCGGTGATCAGCCAGCCAACGCCGTTCTCCAGCGGCGGCAGCACCGTTGCGAAGGAGAAGGCCGACATCACGATCAAGCAGGAGGCCGGCGCACTGATCCAGCTGCCGGCGAGCGCGAAGCTGGCCGACGTGGTGAAGGCGCTGAGCGCGCTCGGCGCGACGCCGATGGACCTGCTGGCGATCCTGCAGGCGATGAAAAGCGCCGGTGCCCTCAACGCTGAACTCGAGGTGATCTGATGGCGATCAACCCGACCCAACCCGGCCTGCAGAGCCAGAGCCTGGCGAGCGACACCAAGGGTGTCGACGCGCTGCGCTATGCCGCCTCGAAGGACCCGAAGGCCGCGATCAAGGAGACCGCGAAGCAGTTCGAGGGCATCTTCATGCAGCAGCTGATGAAGAGCATGCGGCAGGCGACGCTCAGTTCGGGGATGCTGGAGAACTCCGGCACGCAGATGGGCACCGAGCTGCTGGACACGCAGCTCGCGCAATCGCTGAGCGGCCGCCCGGGCGGGTTGTCGGAGATGATCGCGAAGCACCTGGAGCGCCAGCTCGGCGAGCCGCTGGCCAACATGGCCAAGGACGCGGCCTCGGCGCAGACGGTGGCCGCCACCGGCCAGACCGGCACCGCGCCGCTGCCGGCCGCGCTGCAGGGCAAGGAGCGCCAGGTCGGCTTCCTGAAGCTGCACGACAGTGCCGCGAAGGCGGCCGAGGCCGAGACCGGCATCCCGGCGACCTTCATGGTCGCGCAGGCGGCGCATGAATCCGGCTGGGGCCGGCACGAAATCAGGAACGCCGACGGCAGCAGCTCGTTCAACCTGTTCGGCATCAAGGCCGGCAAGGACTGGACCGGCCCGACGACCACCGTCACGACCACCGAGGTCGTCAACGGCCAGCCGCACAAGGTGCAGGCCAAGTTCCGCGCCTACGCCAGCTACGAGGAGTCGTTCAAGGACTACGCGAAGCTGATGAAGGACAACCCGCGCTACTCGAAGGTGGTGGCGGCCGGCAGCTCGGCCCAGGGCTTCGCGCACGGCCTGCAGCGCGCGGGCTACGCGACCGACCCCGAGTACGCGAAGAAGCTGACCAACATGATCAACACGACGCTGCGCCTGCAGCGCGCCACCGCGTGAGCGAAGGACAAGACGCATGAGTTCCTCCGCACTCCTGGGCATCGGCACGCGGGCGATGTTCGCCAACTACGCAGCGCTGCAGGCCACCGGCAACAACATCGCGAACGCCAACACCGAGGGCTACTCGCGGCAGCAGGTGGTGCTGGAGACCGCGAAGGGCCAGTTCACCGGTGCCGGCTTCTTCGGCAAGGGCGTCAACGTGAGCTCGGTCATCCGCTCGTACAACAGCTTCCTGACGACGCAGGCCTCGGCCACCAAGGCGACGGCGGCCGGCGATGCGGCGCGTGCCGAGCAGCTGAAGCAGATCGAAGCGGTGTTCGGCACCGGCGCCTCGGGCGTCGGCTACTCGGCCGGCCAGCTGCTGAACGCCTTCGTCGACGTCGCGAACCAGCCCGCCGATGCGTCGGCGCGCCAGGTGGTGATCGCCCGCGCAAAGGAACTGGCCGACAAGTTCGCGGCCGCCGGCGACCAGCTGCAGAGCATCCAGACCGGCATCACGCAGGACATCAAGAGCTCGGTCGACACCGTCAACAGCCTGGCCCAGCAGGTGGGCAAGCTGAACGAGCAGATCCAGGCGCTGAACGGCACCGGCCAGCCGCCGAACGACCTGCTGGACAAGCGCGACAACCTGATCAGCCAGATCAGCGGCTTCATCGGCGTGACGACGATCAAGGCCGACAACGGCAGCGTCGGCGTGTTCGTCGGCGGCGGCCAGGCGCTGGTGCTGGGCGCCAACGCGAACAAGCTGACGACGGTGGCCGACCCGTACGACCCGTCGAAGGTGCAGCTCGGCATCAGCGTGGGCAGCGGCCTGTCGTCGATGATCCCGCAGGATGCGCTGTCCGACGGCTCGATCTCCGGCATGCTGCGCTTCCAGAACGACGACCTGGTCGACGCGCGCAACCTGCTCGGCCAGATGGCCGCGGCGATCAGCGGCGCGGTCAACCAACAACAATCGCTCGGCCTCGACATGGGCAAGCCGGCCCGCAACGGCTCGCCGCTGTACGCGGTGGGCGCGCCGCGCTCGCTGCCGGCCGCGAGCAACGTCGGCGATGCGGCCTTCGGCGTCACGCTGACCGACACCACGCAGGTGCAGGCGAGCGACTACGAGCTGCAGTTCGAYGGCACCAACTACTCGCTGACCCGGCTCTCGGACAACACCGCGGCGGTCGGCAGCCCGTTCAGCGCGGCCCAGATGGCCGCCGGCGTCACGGTCGACGGCATGACGATCCAGATGACCGCCGGCGCCTCGGCGGCCGGCGACCGCACGCTGCTGCAGCCGGTGGGCAATGCGGCCAAGGACATGCGCGCGGTGCTGAGCGATCCGAACGGCATCGCCGCCGCGTCGCCGGTGACCTCGACCTTCGCGGCGACCAACAAGGGCACGGCGACGCTCGCGTCGCTGGCCGCGGTGAGCACCTCGCTGGACCGCACGCTGACGGCGAACGTCAGCTTCACGTCCGACACCGGCGACTACAACTGGGAACTGCTCGACTCGACGGGTGCGCAGGTGTCGACCGGCACCGGCACCTGGACGGCCGGCACGCCGATCGCGCTGAACGGCTTCGAGCTGAAACTGAACGGCGTGCCGAAGAGCGGCGACACGGTGGCGGTGAAGCCGACCACGTCGACCGAGGCGAACAACGGCAATGCGCTGGCCTTCGTCGGCATCGGCACCAAGGGCATCGTCGGCGGCAGCACGGCGGCCAACGGCACGGTGACGCCGGGCAAGACCATCACCGACGCGTACGCGAGTGCGCTGTCGGACATCGGCGTGCGCGTGCAGAGCGCGCAGACCGCGGCGAGCATCTCCGACTCGGCCGCCTCGCAGGCCGAATCGGCGCGCGCCAACAAGTCGGGCGTCAACCTCGACGAAGAGGCCGCCAAGCTGATCCAGTACCAGCAGAGCTACCAGGCCGCAGCCAAGATGCTGCAGGTCGCCCAGCAAGTGTTCGACACCCTGCTGCAGACCGCTGCAGGCTGACCCGGGACCCCGACATCATGCGCATCAGCACTTCCAACTCCTACGACGCCTCGCTCCAGCAGCTGATGAAGCGCCAGGACGACCTGAGCGCGGCCCAGGAGCAGCTCACCACCGGCAAGCGCGTCAACCGCGCGAGCGACGACCCGGCCGCGGCGGCGCGTGCCGAGCGGGCGCTGGCGGCCGAGAACCGGGCCGTCGCCGGCCAGCGCGCGGTCGATGCCAGCAAGAACGCGATGACGCTGACCGAAAGCGCGCTCGGCGACGCGACCGACCTGCTGCAGCAGGTGCGCGAGACGCTGATCGCCGCCGGCAACGCGACCTACACCGACGCCGAACGCAAGGGCCTGTCCGACAAGATCAGCGAACTGCGCAAGCAGCTGATGGCGGTGGCGAACCGGGCCGACGGCGCCGGCACCTACCTGTTCGGCGGGCAGGGCGCCGGCCAGGCGCCGTTCCTCGATGCGGCCGGCGGCGTGGTCTACCAGGGCGGCGACGGCGAAGCCGAGGTGGCCTCCACCGAAGCGCTGCCGATCACCAGCAACGGCGACCAGATCTGGATGCAGGCCCGCTCCGGCAACGGCGTGTTCGACACCCAGGCCGTCACCGCGACCGGCACCGCGTGGATCGACAGCGGCCGCGTCACCAACCCGTCGGCGCTGACCGGCTCGACCTACAGCATCCAGTTCAGCGTCACCGGCGGCGCCACCACCTATTCGATCCTGCAGGACGGTGCGCCGACCGCCCAGGTCGGCATGCCGTTCAAACCGGGCCAGGCGATCCAGATCGACGGCATGTCGGCCAACATCGCCGGCAACCCGGCCGACCTGGACGAGTTCACGATCTCGCCGTCGAGCACCGGCCAGACCGTGTTCGACACGCTCGACAAGGCCATCGCCGACCTGAAGACGCCGCTGCGCAGCGGCACGCAGATCGCGCAGTCGAATGCGGACAACCTGGCCAACCTCGACCAGGTGATGGCCACCCTCTCGGGAGCGCGCACCCGTGTCGGCGAGACGCTGAACCGCATCGACGGCGTCACCGGCCGGCTCGACTCGCTGAAGCTGTCGAGCAAGACGGCGCGGTCCGATGCCGAAGACCTGGACATGACGAGCGCAATTTCGGACTTCGCGAACCAGCAGACCGGGTACGATGCCTCGCTCAAGGCGTACACGATGGTTCAAAAGCTGTCGCTGTTCAACTATCTGAGCGGCTGAAACCCCGTCGCCATCGCCTGCACACTTTCCCTGGAGATTCCGCGTGACTGACAACGCCACACTCGGGCAGGTCGCCCTCGGCTATTCGCCGTTCATCGACCGCAGCCGCGCCGTGACGGCCACCCGCCTGACGATCTACCCGCTGCGCCCCGAGCTGAAACCCGATGTCGCCCAGTTGCTGCACGCCGTGGGCGGCGTGTGGCCGGCCGATGGCGGCCGGGCCTCGCTGAACATCGTCAGCGAAAGCCTGCTGCAGGACCTGATGGGCGCGAGCCCGTCGGCCAACCTGATGATCGAGATCCCGGCCTTCATGGCTTGCGACGCGGCCAACGTCGAGTCGCTGCAGGCGCTGCACCGGGCCGGCAACACGCTGTTGCTGAAGGGCCGGCCGATGAAGGAGCTGCCGCGCGAGCTGCTGCCCTGTTTCAAGTTCTCGCTGATCGACCTGGCCGACGACCGCCGCATCAATGAAGCCGGCAACGTGGCGCCGGCCGGGGTCACGCGCAACATCGCGCACGTGCAGTCGGGCGTGCGCACGCTGGCCGACATGGAAGGCAGCTTCTCGCGCGGCGCCGCCGCGGTGCTGGGCTGGCCGATCGACGATGCCATCCACGAGGCGCAGGCCAAGGGCAAGTCGGCGGTGCAGATCGACCTGCAGGTGATCGTCGAGCTGATCCAGCGCGTGGACGCGCAGGACCCGATCGAGAAGCTCGAAAACACGCTGAAGCGCGACCCGTCGCTCGCGTTCAAGCTGATGCGCTACATCAACTCGCCGGCCTTCGGGCTGCGGGTCGAGATCAGCTCGTTCCGCCACGCGATCATGATGCTCGGCTACCAGCGCCTGAAGCGCTGGCTGGCGCTGCTGCTGGCCACCGCCGGCAAGGACGTCAACATGAAGCCGGTGATGTTCGCGGCGGTGCGCCGCGGGCTGCTGATGGAAGAGCTGGTGCGCTCGTCGGGCGACGAGGAGATGCGCAATGAAATGTTCATCTGCGGCGTGTTCTCGCTGCTCGACCGCATGTTCAAGCAGCCGTTCGCCGACCTGATGAAGACGATTCCGGTGCCCGAGCGCGTCTACCAGGCGCTGGTCAACGGCAGCGGCCCCTACCAGCCGTACTTCGACCTGGTGCGCGCGGTGGAGCATGAATCGCTGTACGACTTCCGCACCGCCGCCGACACGCTGATGCTGAGCGTCAGCGAGATCAACCGGGCGGTGCTCGGCGCGTTGACGTCGGCGACGCAAATCGACTGAACGGTGACGGGGAGGCGATGAGGAAGCGGCGGGGACCAGTTGTTCCGAAATATATGCAAACATTGACTTTTGCATAAATATTGCAACATACTGGCGGACGATGCCGCCGCCCTCGCTCTCTTCTTCCACTCACGAGCAGGCTGTTCTCAAGCTTGCCAAGCAGCGTCCCCTGCTGCGTGCCCGTGACCTGGCCGAGCACGCGGTGCCCACCGTGGTTCTGAGCCGGCTGGTCGCTGCCGGAAAGCTTGAACGAATCGCCCGCGGCGTCTACAGCCTGCCGGCGCGCAAACTCAGCGAGCACCGGTCGCTGGCCGAAGTCAGCCTGCGCGTGCCGCAGGGTGTCGTCTGCCTGCTGTCCGCGCTGCGCATGCATGGCATCGGCACCCAGGCACCCTTCGAAGTCTGGGTTGCCATTCCCCATCACTCGCCGACACCCCGCCTCGATCAGCCGGCGTTGCGCGTCGTGCGCATGTCGGGGCAGGCTTTCACCGAAGGCGTGGACCGCATCATGGTCGATGGCGTGAAGGTGCCTGTCTTCAATCCCGCGAAGACCGTTGCCGATTGCTTCAAGCACCGGAACAAGATCGGCATCGACGTCGCGCTCGAGGCGCTGCGCGATGGATGGTCGCAACGCAAGCTGACGATGGACGCCATCTGGCACTACGCGAACATCGACCGTGTCGCCAACGTGATGCGCCCTTATCTCGAGAGCGTCGCCACATGAGCCGAAACGTGGCGGCCTCTGTTCGCGCTCGCCTGAAGCAGCATGCCGATGCGGCGAAGGAAGACTTCAATCTCACGCTGACGCGCTATGGCCTTGAGCGCCTGCTGTACAGGTTGTCGATCTCGAGGCATGGGTCCAACTTCCTGTTGAAGGGTGCCCTCCTGTTCTCGCTCTGGTATGACCATCCGCACCGCCCCACGCGCGATGCCGACCTGTTGTCGTTCGGCCCGAGTGACATCGGTTCGCTCGTGGCGAATTTCCGGGAGATCTGTGGCATCGAGTTCGACGACGGCCTCGTGTTCGATGTCACAGCGATCAAAGGCTCCGAGATTCGCAAGTCAACCGGGTACGGTGGCGTGCGCGTCGACATTCCAGCCCGGCTGGACGGCGCACGCATCGCGCTGCAGGTCGACGTCGGCTTCGGCGACGCCGTGACACCCGCGCCCGAGGAGGTCCGCTACCCCGTCCTGCTCGATGACCTGCCGGCGCCGCACCTGCGTGCCTATCCGAAATACACGGTCGTTGCGGAGAAATTCCATGCGATCTGCCTGCTGGGTATGACGAACACGCGGATGAAAGACTACTTCGACCTGGACGTGCTTCTGCAGGGAAGCGAACTCGATCCGGACGAGTTGCGCCGAGCGATCGAAGCCACGTTCGAGCGCCGGAAGATGGCGATGCCCACCGCGTTGCCCGTGGGATTGAGCGACACTTTCTCCGCCGACCCCACGAAGCAAACCCAGTGGAAGGCCTTCTTGAAGAAGAATCGACTGGATCGGGACGAGCTGGCCGACCTGGTTTCTCGCTTGCAGAGGCAACTCAGCATGACAGGGGTCATTTGATGTTCGATCCCCAGGCCTTGCGCCAACTCCTCGACGTGCTGTCCGACGCCGTGCTGGTGCTGGACCGCACGGCGCGTGTCGTCTTCGCGAACACCGCCGCGCTGCGGCTGATCGCCGGCGAGCCGGCACGGCAGCTGGCGCAGCTCGGGCCGCTGCTCGGCGAATCGTTCGTGGCCGCGGTGGCGGACGCGCTCGCCGCCGGGGCATCGGCGGCGACGCTGCCGGAAACGGTCACGCTGAACGACGGCCGCCGCTTCGGCGCCGCGCTCGCGCCGCTCGACGGCGAGCGCCACGCACTGCGGCTGGCCGCGGTGGCGACGCCGGCCCCACCGCCCACGCCCGAAC
>NZ_JBFULV010000104.1:0-21423 GCF_054049715.1 Rhizobacter sp. P5_C2
GCCCTGGCTGTGCCGAGCCTCACCGCCCGCGACGGCGTGCTGGGCCGCAGCGACCGGCTGCTGGTCTATGTGCCGCAGGGCGACGACAACTACGCATCGATCGCGCAGCGCTTCCTCGGCAGCGCGGCGCGCGACTGGGAGATCGCCGATGCGAACCCCGGCACGCCGCAGGCGCGCAGCGGCCAGCCGGTGATCGTGCCGCTGAAGCCGCTGAACCCGATGGGCGTGCGCAGCGGCCAGTACCAGACGATCCCGATCCTGTGCTACCACCGCGTGGGCCAGGGCAGCGGCAAGATGACGGTGTCGACCTCGGGCTTCGAGCAGCAGCTCGACTGGCTGGCGGCCAACAACTTCAAGGTGATCCGCCTGAAGGACCTGATCGGCTTCCTCGAGGGCCGGCAGCCGCTGCCGCAGCGCTCGGTGGTGCTGACCTTCGACGACGGCTATGCGTCGTACTACCGCTACGCCTACCCGCTGCTGAAGAAGCACGGCTTCCCGGCGACGGTGTTCCTGTACACCGATTTCGTCGGCGCCGGCGATGCACTCACCTGGCCGCAGATGCAGGAGATGACGGCCTCGGGCCTGGTCGACATCCAGTCGCACTCGAAGACCCACTCCAACCTGATCGAGCGGGCCGCTGGTGAAAACGATGCCGCCTATGCGAAGCGCATGGAGGCCGAAGCGAAGGTGCCACGCGACGTGATCGAGAAGCGGCTGTCGAACGAGGTGCTGACCTATGCCTACCCGTTCGGCGACGTCAACGAGGTGGTGCTGGACGCGTTGGCGCGCAACCGCTACCGGCTGGCCGGCACCGTGACGCCGGGAGGCAACCCGGCTTGGGCGCAGCCGCTGATGCTGCGCCGGACAATGATCTACGGCAGCCACGACCTGGAGGCCTTCAAGTCCAAGTTGCAGACCCTGCGCAGCTTCACGCCTTCGTCATGACGCACTCACTCGCGGTTCGATTCGCTGTTGTTCGATTCACCAGCTTGGCAGCGGTCACGGCGCTGCTGGCCGCCTGTGCCGGCGTGCCGGGCGGCAACGCGCCTGCCCCGACCGATGCGGGCGCCGGCTCGCGCAACGACCCGGTGTCCGATTTCGAGGCCCGCCAGCGCGAACAGGCGGTGTCTGCGGAGCGCCAGGGCAAATGGGGCGAAGCGGTGCAAGCCTGGGAAGTGCTCGCGACGCTGCGGCCTGCGCAGTACCGCGAACGCCTGGCCGAGGCGCGGCACCGCGCTGACCTGCTGGCGACCGAACGGCTGCAGAGGGCGCGGGCCGAGTTGAAGAAGGGCGAGCTCGATGCAGCGGAGCAGTCGTACCTGGGCGTGCTGGCCTTGCAACCGGAGCAGGCCGAGGCGGCCGACGGGCTGCGCGGCATCGAGCGCGCGCGCAACAAGCGCGACTACCTGGGCCAGCCTTCGCGGCTGACGCTGACGCGCAAGCCGGGCGCGCGGATCGCGCCGAGCGAGCAGTCGATCGAGCTGGAGCATGCGGCGATGCTGGCAGGCCAGGGCGAGTACGACGAGGCGATCGGCATGCTGCAGAAGCGGCTGGATGCGTCGCCGCGTGATGCGGCGGTGCGTCGCGCGTTGGCGGACACGCTGCTGAAGAAGGCGCAAGCATTGCAGGCGAGTGATCCGAAGGCGGCCCGTGATGCGCTTCAACGCTGCTTGAAGCTTGAGCCGAAGAATGCTGCGGCGTCCGCCTTGCTGAAGAAACTGCCTGCGGGCTGAGGTTTCTCTTCGCTACTGTCTGCGCGGCAAAGGCGCGGGTGGGGAGGCTGTGGCGCGCCGTCAGGTGCGGTCATCGCCCCTGGCGGGGCAATGACTTCCCTCCGCTGACTGGTTTCATGGCCCGTCGCCGAAACTCCCGCCACTCACTTCGTTCGTTGTGGTCAAACAGTCGGCGACAGTCAGTTCACGAAGCGTGCTGCGCACGCGGGCCATGAAACCAGCCAGCTCCGGCGCCCCTTCCTTATTGGCGCTCCACAGCCTCCCCACCCGCGCCTTTGCGGGCACCGCCGTGCTGTGTTTTGGGGGGAAAGATTGAAGTGACCGACGAAGCGCGCGAGCGCTCGCATGCTCGTCGGTCACTTCAATCTTTTCCCCCCAACAAGAGCGGGTGGTGGTGAGCGCGGGGGGTGAGGGAATGGGCTGGGGGCGATTTCTGGGGCGACGAAGAAGATCGGCTTTGGGGATGGTGCGCGCCAGCGCACTTCGTGAACATACTCATCGGCACTGTTTGACCACAACGAACGAAGTGAGTGGAGGGAGTTTGCCGATGCATCCCCAAAGCCGATCTTCGCAGTGGAGTCGGCGCCCCCTGGGGCGTCGACCACCCCGGCATGAGCCCCCAGCCCATTCCCTCACCCCCCGCGCGGCGCGCAGAAGCAGAAGCCAATCAGAACGCCGAGCAAGACCCTCCGTCACTGACGTCCAAGCAGCCAGACAGTTGCGGCTGGTTCCGCACCTTCCCCCACTCTGCCGCCAGCGGATCCGCCTGCTTGTCGTCCGACGACAAGCCGCGGATCAGCGACGCCGCCGTGCAGATGTAGGGCTGCGCCAGGTTGCGGCCATACACGCCCGACTCGAACTGCGACTGGAAGCGCGACTGCAGCGCCTCACGCGTCACGCCCAGGATGTCGAGGTTGCCGATCGGCATCGGCACCGCGCCGAGCACCAGGTTCGCGCCCTGGAACGTGATCACGTAGCCGGTCGGTGAGGTCAGCGTGCCCTGCGTGATCGCATAGCTGCCTTCCGGGCTGGTGGGCGTTGCCGCGGTCGCGAGCGCACCGGTCAGCGCGGTCGCGGTGGTGTCGCCGTTGACCAGGCCGGTCACCGTGTACGTCAGCGGCGGGATCGCGCCGGCCGGCCCGTTCGCCGGCGTCGCCGCGACGTTGATCGTCGGTTGCGTCGGCAGCAGCACCTGCTGCCCGGTCTGCGGCAACGCGATGCCCGACACCGAGCAGGTCCCGGTGTCGCCGAACGCGCAGCCGTAGTAGCGGATCGCACCCGAATCGGCCGCCAGGCCCGTCACCGCCGGCGCCCACACGCTCCAACGTGTGCCGGCCGACAGCGTCGCGCCGGTGCCGAAGATCACCTGTGTCGGCGACACGATGTCGAGCCGGCCAATCTCGTTGTCCATCGAGATCGACCGGTTCAGCGTGATGGTGCCGGCTGCCTGCAGCAGCGCCGTTGCACCGCCCTGGCTGTCGGTGATCGCGAGTGTCGAGAAGCCGGCACCGGCCGCGTCGAACGAGGCCGCGCTCGCCGCATCGACCACCAGGTTGCCGGCGGTCACCACCGTCAGCGCACCCGGCGGATCGAAGGCCAGCGTGCCGATCTGGTTCTGCGCGTTCGACAGCGTCACCGTGTTGCCGCCGCTGCCCTGGATCACCAGCGTCTGCACGGTGATCGCGCCGGTCTGCGTGACCGTACCGCTGCTCATCAGCCCGAGCGTGCCGACCGAGTTCTGCCCGCCCAGCACGATGCCGGCCGAGCCGTTGCCCTGGTTCTGCAGCGTCAGCGAAACGCTGTCGTGGTTCGTCAGCACGCCGTCATCCAGCGTGATCTGCCCGACGTGGCCGGCCGAGCCGACGACGATGCCCTTGCCCGCCGTCATGCCGCCATTGTTTTCGCCGGCCGGTTGCAGCCAGCTCGCGTCGACACGGAACTCGTTGCCCGGCACGCCGCCGCTGTTGCCGGCGCCGATCCGGATCGCGATATCGCTCTGCTCGGTCAGGCCGCCGTTCGCATCGACCCCCAGCGGCCGGAAGTTCACCGACCCGGTCGTGAGGACGAACGGGTTGAACAACGTGCCGAGGTCGAGCGCGGTGCCGCCGCCGCTCTCGCCGCCGATCACCACGTTGGCACCGGTCGAGGCCGGTATGACGTTGCTCTCGCCGACGTGGTACTGCACGCCGGTGCCGCCGGTCGCATTCGCCGCCTGGCCGGCCAGCGTGATCGTGGCGGTCGAGTTTTCGTCGCCGGCGAACGACAACGAGCTGTAGCGCAGTCCGATCGCCGGGTTGCTTCCGGTCAGCGCGAAGCCGGCATCGTCGGCACGCCCGGCCAGCAGCACCGAGCCGGTGCCGGCCGAGATGCTCAGCGAGCCGATGTCCAGCCCGATCGCCTGGCCGCCGGCATTCGCGATCCGGGTCGCGATGCCGCGCAGGTCGACCGTGCCGGCCGCGCTGGTCAGCGTGCTCTCGCTGATCTGCACGCCCAAGCCGGCACCTGCGGTGCCCAACACGCTGATGTTGTTCGCGGTGATGTCGGTGCCCAAGATCACGACGCCGGATTCGAAGGTGCCCGGGCCGCCGGCGCCGCGGATCGTCACGTTGCCAGCCCCCGTGCTGCCGCGCGTGTCGATGCTGCTGGTGTTCAGATCGACGCCGGCGATCTGCCCGTTGCCGCGCGCGAAGCCGGTGGCCGGTGTCGCGCCGCCGCTCAGCAGCAGGCTGCCGCCGCCGGTCGCCAGCGTCGCGCCGCCGATGCTGATGTTGCCGCTGCCGTTGCCGTCGAGATCGCTCAGCAGGTTGATGTCCATCGGGCCGGCGCCCTTCACCGTGATCGAGCTGCCGATGCCGATCGCGATGCTGTCATGCGCCTGCAGCGTCAGGCTGGTGGCACCGGTGCCGGCACTGCGCACGATCGCGGTACCGGCCTCCACCGTGATGTTGCCCGTTGCGCTGCCGGAGCCGGCCTGGCCGGTCGAGATCGTCACGCTGGTGCCGCCGTCCAGCGCGGCCGAGATGTCGGCTGCACGGATGTTGGCGCCCGGTCCGGTCGGGTTGAACGCGCCGTCGGTCGTGGTGGGCCCGGTGGTCGAGATCGTCACGTCGAACGGGTCCAGCGTCCAGGTGCCGGCCTTGCCGCTCGCGGCGCGGGCGCGCGCATCGACCGTGCCGGCACCGATCAGGCCGGTGGTGCTGTCGGTCAGGCTGGTCGTCATCGCGAGGCCCGAGGTCTCGATGCTGCCGCCGCTGCCGCCGTCGATGCCGCCGCGAGCATGCAGCGTGCCGTACATCTCGAGCACGCCGAATTCGGTGCGCGGCAGGCCGATCGGCGAGGACGACACCATGCGGTTCAGCATCGCCTGCATCGCGATCGATCCGCCGTCGCCGCTGCCGGTGGCATCGGCGCTGACGACGGCGTTGCCGGCGACCACCAGCGAGCCGGTGCCGGTGCCGCCGACCGCGATGCTGCCGCCGCCGGTCGCGCCGTCGGCGGCCACCGAGACCGGGCCGGTGTCGTTCAGCGCGATGTCGCGCCCGCCGAGCGTGATGCGCCCGCCCTTTCCAACCGTGCTGCTCGCGCCGAGCGTCGCGCCGGTCAGGACCAGTTTCGACGCGGCATCGCTGCCGGCATCGATGTCGATCGTGCCGCCGGCGCCGGTCGTGCTGTCGGTGCTGACGAGGCCCTGGACCGTGATCGTCTCGCTGCGCGTGCCGCCTTCTTCAGCGGCCGCGCCGATGCGGATCGCGCCACCGCTGGCCAGCGTCTGCGAGCCGCTGCCGATCAGCACGCCGGTGCTGCGCAGGGCCGGCGTGTCCGATGCGATCTCGATGAAGCCGCTGGTCGTGACCGGCGTCAGCGTCGCGGTCGCGCTCGAGGTCAGCGTGATCGAGCCACGCGGTGCGCTGATCGTGCCCGACTGCTCGACGCCGTCGCGCCCGATCAGCAGGATCGAACCGCCTTCGCCGGCCTGGATCTGCGGCACCAGCGGGTTGTCGGACTCGAACACTTGCACGCTGCGCGTGCCGCCCGGCGCCACCGTGCTCTCGAAGTTGATGTTGCCGCCGTTGATGAAGCCGGCGTAGTTGTTGGCCGTCATGTCGGCCGACAGGTCGAGCGTGGTCGCCACCAGCGAGCCGACGTTCACCTGCGCGCTCGGCCCGAACGCGATGCCGGTCGGGTTGACGAGGAACACGCGGCCGTTCGCGCTGATGCCGCCGTAGATCTCGCTGGCCGCGATGCCGTTCGCATTGCCGGTCACGCGGTTGATCAAAATGCTCTGCGCGTTCGGCTGCGTGAAGTTGACCTTGGCGCTGCTGCCGACGCTGAAGCTCTCCCACTCGACCAGCGCGCGGTTGGTGGCGCTGGCGTTCTGCGTGACGGCGAGCGTCGGGTTCGCGCCACCGGTGGCGGTGCCGACGGTGGCGTTGATCTGCGCGCCGCCGGGCTTGACGACCGGCAGCTGCGTGACGGGCGGCGCGGCCAGGGCCTGGCCGCCGAGCGCCATGGCCGCGGCCAGCGCGATCGGCAGCAGGCGCGGCTGGAATTGGCGGGAGGACGATGCAAGAGAGCGATTGCGGGTTGCCATGGCGATGGTCCTCAGAATGCGTGCTGCAGCTCGACCAGGAAGCGGGTGCGCTTGTCGTCGGCTTCGGAGGTGACGGGCTCGTCGCCGCGCCGCGCGACGGCGGCCTTCAGCGTGAAGAGCTCGGCGTTGGTGTACTGCACGCCCAGGCCCGAGCCGTGCAGGTTCAGCGTGTTCGACACGCCGTCGTCGGCGGGTCGCTTGAAGCGCTTGCCGTGGCCGGTGTCGTAGAACAGGAAGCCGGTCCACTGCGGGTCGACCCACAGCCGCAGCTCGGTGTTCAGCACCGCGGCCTCGTCCGACGAGCCTTCGGCCGACGGGTAAGCGCGCACGCCGCGGGCGCCGCCGAGCGTCATCTTCTCGGCGTTGTCGAGGTTCTTGCTCGCGAACTGGCCGACCAGGCCGATGAACAGCGACACGCGCGGCACCACGGCCTGCAGCCGGTTGACCTGCACGCCGAGCTTGCGGAAGCTGCCCTGCGTCGCGCGGTCGCCGAGGCCGCTGTCGTAGTTGCGATAGAACTCGCTCTCGATGTCGAGCTTGCCGAACTGCAGCGCGAGGTTGCCGCCGGTGAAGCCGCCGCCGGCGAAGGCGTCGCGGTTCTCGAACGACAGGCCGAACTCGCCGCCGCGCACCTTCTTCTCGGTGGTGGAGCCGAACTCGTCGACCAGCTTCTTGCTCGTCACCGCGAAACGGCCGACCAGGTTGCGGTCGCGCGTGCGGATGAAGGGGTACGACAGCGACACGTCGGCGACGTTGGCCGAGCCGACCGCGCCGGCCCCGGCGAAGTCCTGGCCGAGTTCATATTCGACGCGCGAGATGCCGGCACCGAGCCGCCAGGCGCTTGAGCCGAGCGGGATCTCGTAGCCGAGCCGGCCGACCAGCGTGCCCTTGCCGCTGGAGACCGAGGCGCGCAGGTCGAGGTTGTCGCCCGAGCCGGTCGGGTTGTTCCAGCGCAGCAGCGCGCCGGCGCGGTAGCGGCCGGTCGTCTCGGAGCCGTAGTTGTCGGCATCGACGCTCGCATCCCAGCCGCGCCGCGCCTCGGTCTGCACCGCGATCGCGTACTGGCCTTCGTCGCCGGTGGGCAGCAGCGTCGACTTGGCGGCGACGCCGGGCCAGTCGTTCAGCGTGTACATCGCGCGGTCGAGGGCCAGCACGTCGAGCGGTTCGTCCTTCGCGATGCCGTTGCGCGCCAGCACGGCGCTGATCTTCTGCGGCGCGATCGGCGGCTTGTCGGGGCTCTCGACCGTCACGCGGACGATGCGCGGCTCGACGATCGCGATCTGCAGCACGCCCTGGGCAAGGTCCTGCGATGGGAAGCCGACGCCAACCAGGCCGTAGCCGCGCTCCTCGTAGAAGCGGCGCAGCGCGACCGCGACCACCGCCAGGTCGGTGGCGGCGATCTCGCGGTTCAGCCACGGCTTGACGACCTGCTGCAGCTCGGGTTCGGGCACCACCTTGGTGGGCGTGAAGCGCACCGAGCTGATCGTGAACTTCACGACCGGCTTCGCGGTGGCGGCGCGCGGCGCCGAGGCGGCCTCGGCGGGCTGCGGCGCATTGCGTAGCGCAGGGGCTTCGGTTTGGCCGTGCGACACCAGCGGGAATGCCAGAGCCAGGGCCATCGGCAGCGTGCGAAGGGTGAGGGGGGTCATGCTCGTTCTCATCGCGCGGCCACCGCGTTGAACACCTGAAGGCGGCCGTTGCCGATCACGTTGAAGGGCGCCCAGAAGAACGGGTGCGCGAAGCGGCGGTTCTTCTGCACCTCCAACTCGGCCTGCTGCATCGCGCCCATCAGGTCGCGGCCGCCGGCCAGTTCGCGGTACAGGCGGGTCATCAGCAGGTCGGTCGACTCATCGGCTACCGGCCACAGCGACGCGACGATGCTGTTCGCGCCGGCCGACAGGATCGAATGCGTGAAGCCGACGATCTCGTCGCCGCGCGACACCTTGCCGAGTCCGCTCTCGCAGGCCGACAGCGTCATCAGGCGCACGCCGTCGAGCTTCAGGTTGTAGATGTCGCGTGCCTCCAGCAACCCGGGCTCGTTCGGCGTGGACGCCAGCAGCACGCGCGAGAACAGCGGATCGACCTCGTCGAGCTCGGCATGGGCCGCGATGTGCACGACGCTCGCCGACGCGGCGCCTTCCTTGAAGCGTTGCTTGGTGGCCTCTTGCTGCACGAAGACCTCGCTGCGGCCGAACTGCCGGGCCACCTTCTGCACCTCGCGCTCGGCGCCGGGCAGCGGCGGCACGTCGCGGTCGGTGGCCGGGTTGCCGAAGCCGAGCAGCGACGAAGCCTGCGCATTGCCGCGCGCCAGCAGCTTCGAGCCGACGGCGGCCGACGGCCAGACGGCCAGCGCGCTGCGCTCGATCAGGAAACCGCGGCCGTCGTGCAGCGCTTGGAACGGCAGGTAGTGCAGCGGGCCGTGCGGCACGACGAACAGGCGGCGGGTGTCGCCGAGGTCGACGCCCGACAGCAGCGACTTGTAGAGCTGCTGCGCCAGCGAGGTGGTGTCGCGGCGGCGTTCGATGACGCTGCTGCGGAAGCCTTCGACCTGCTTCGCGAGCGAGGCCTGGCCTTGCGGGATCACCGCGGCCGACAGCCCGCTGCGCGTGACCAGCCAGGCGATGCTGCGGTCGTCGAGCACATGGAACTGCAGCACCGCGTCGCCGGCGCCAAGCGAGCGCTGCAGCTCGGCCAGCGACACGCGCTCCTGGGCCAGCGTGTCGCTCGCGCGGTCGCGGATCGAATCGAGCAGCTGGCGCGAGCGCGAGGCCTCGGAGAGCGTCCACGCGGCCTCGTAGTTGCGCGCATCCAGGCTCAGGTTCAGCGCGGCGTTGAAGACCTGCTGGATGTCGCCGAACAGGCCGGTCTTGAACTCGTCGCTGGTGAACTTGCTGCGCAGGCGCTCGGCCTGCTGCACGGTGTCGAGGTAGGCGTTCAGCGCGGCGGCCTTGTCGCCGCGGGCGGCCTCGACGCGCGCGATGCCTTCGGAGGCCCACAGCCGGTGGTAGGCGGCGTCGCCGGCGCCCGGGTCGGCGAGAACTTGCTTGAAAAGAGCAAGTGCCTCGTTCGGCTGCGCGCTGCCGAGCAGCGCGTTGGCGCGGCTGCGCTTGTAGAACGGACCGAGCTTGTCGGCCTCGCGCACGGGGACCTGGTCGAGTTGCTTCAGCGCCTCGGGCGCGCGGCCGGCGGCGGTGAAGGCGTTGGCGAGCGAGACCTGCACCAGCGGGCGGAAGCGGTCGCTCGCGAGCGCGATGCTGCGGCCGTAGTAGCCGGCGGCGTCGCCGTAGCGGGCGCGGCGCACCGCGATGTCGCCGAGCACCTTCAGCGACGGCGCGTGGGCCTGCTGCGGATTTTTCGGCGTCAGCGCGAGCGAGCCGTTGGCGAAGCGTTCGGCCTCGTCGAGCAGGCCGGCGTAGTTGTAGGCGATCGCGAGGTCGCGCTGGGCGAGCGACTTCAGGTCGTCGTTGTCGTCAGCCTGGCCGAGGTGCAGCGCCTTGCTGGCGGCGCGGATGCTCTGGCGGAACTCGCCTTGCTCGGCGAGTGCGATCGAGCGGCCGCAGTAGCCGTAGCCGTCGAGCTTGACGACATCGCGTTCGTAGAGCGCCTTGCCTTCGGCGCTGACCGAGAAGAGGCTTTCGGCGTCACGCTGGCGGGCGAGGGCGTCGCGTGCCTGGGTGTTGGCTGGGGCGAGGCCGTCGGCGGTGGCGGCCGACTGGGCCTGGGCGCCGGTGGCCAGGAGCAGGGAGCAGGCCATCGCCACGCAGCCAGCACGTACTGAAGAAGTCAACACAAGGTATGCCTTTCGATGCATGCCGGCACCGCGCATGCCGCGGGCCGCGCGTGGGCGCAATCGCGGGGCGATGCTAGGAGACGGGTGGGCGGGCACAAAGTGACCAAGGTGAGTCGGCGTGGGTTCTAGGGGGGCGGACGGACGGCGTGGCAGGCTGCCAAATGACTGATGCGCGTGGACGAACTTTTCGCGGCCGGTCGTTACTGAGAGGGCTTGTGCAATCAGGAGTTGTCATGCCACCGTCAAGCAGTACCCGGACCCGGCCCCAGCACTATGCACCGGGGCCGCTCAAGCAAAAGCTGAATCAGATCTCGCCCAAGTCCACGCTGGACGAGCACAAGGATGCTAGAAGCAAGGCGGAGGATGACGTGAAGAAACTCCTCGGGCCCCAGGGTTGCGAGCGTCTCGTTTCGCCCGCCTTGCCGGCAACTCCGACTCCTGCTCGGGTTCCCCTCCACGGGGGGAGAGCTGGCCGTGGAGGGGGCGTAGGTAGGGCCTACAAGTTCGCCGAAAAGCAGGAGGCGCTAGAGCTCAAGGCGAAGCGGCAGCGAAACGTGGAGGCGCAGAAGGTAGCGAAGAAGAAAGCGAAGAAGGACGAGAAGAAGGCCGCGAAGGAAAAGAAGGCGGAGGGGAAAGCCCGCCGCGGCTCGAAGCGTGAAAAGGTCAGTGAGGAACAGGTCCAGAAAAAGCGTGCAAGGTTTGAGCAGAAGTCAGGCGGCGCGCGGAAGTCATCGCAGTAGCCGGCATTGCCGAGGCTGCTCGCTGGCGTGCGGAATCGTCCGATCTGGACTGGATGCGTGATCCCGCGCGCTCGCAACGCGAACATGCCACTGTCAGGGTGATCTCCACATTTCCTGCACATCCCCTCGGAAGACTGCGTCGCGTCAAGCGCAACACAGACCAGGGGGATTCATGCTGGACATCATCAGGCGGCTGGCGTGGGTGCCGGTCATCGCGTCGCTCGCGACGCCGCTGTGCACGCAAGGTGCCGACCTTCCACCGGGTGCCCGCAAGACCAGCACGCGATGGCATCCGGATTGGTCGCTCAAGGTTCAGGAGGCCGAGCCGCGCCGGATCACGACGTGGATTTACAACGGCCAACCCGATCCGTTCGAAGGAAGCACCATCGCCCGTTGCGCGCCCTCGACCGGCGTGTTGCTCGACGGCAAGCCCATCGCCGTGTTGTGCAAGCAGGTCGAGCAGCGCACGACGGACGACAACGGGCAGTGGGGCTTCGACGCCGTGCGAGTTCCGGGCTCGGTGGATCGCGTGCAGCGCTGGACCTACAACGCGATCGGACAGAAGCTCACGGCTGCGTCGCCGGAGACCGGAACGACGGTCTGGGGCTACCACGCCGACGAGACCGCCGACCACCGGCCGACCGACCTGGCCAGCGAGACGACGAGCGATGGCCGGGTGACGCGGTACACGCGCTACGACAGGCTGGGCCGGTTGCTCGAAAGCATCGATCCCAACGGCATCGTCACGCTGCAGGCGCATGACCTGCGCGGGCGACTGCTGTCGCGCAACGTCGGCGGCCGCACCACCCGCTACACCTACGACGCCGCGGGCCAGCTCAAGCGGCTGACGCTCCCCGATGGCAGCTGGGTCGGCTGGGACTACGACGACGCACACCGGAAGGTCGCTGTCTACGACGACCAGGGCCACCGCATCGACTACCTGCTGGACAAGGCGAGCAACAAGGTCGGCGAGAACGTGCAGGACCCGGGAGGTGGGTTGCGGCGAACGCTGAGGAACATCGTCGATGCGCTCGGGCGGGTGGAGCAGGGCGAAGGTCGGGAGGTGGCGCCATGAGCCGCCGCCTTCGGCATCTGGCGGCTGCGTCCGCCGTGTTGTGCTTCGTGGCCGAGGCGCAGACGCTTCCGCCGCCGCCTGTTTCTCCGAGATCGGTGACACGCTATGAATACGACGCCGAAGGTTTCGTCACCAAGGTGATCCGCGGCGCCGGCACGTTGAACCTGGAGACGCGGTTCGCCCATGACTCGCTGAACCGCGTGAAGGAGCATTCCGATCCCGAGGGCGGGCAAACCCAGCTGGCGCACGACGGCAGTGACCGGCTCACGCAGGTGACCGACCCGCGCCGGCTGGTCACGCGCTATCCGGTGAAGGCCGTCGGCGACGGCAGCCGGGTGATCAGCCCCGACACCGGCATCACCGACCTCAGCGTTGATGCGGCAGGCCGCGTGACGACCCGTATCGACAGCCGCAACGTGGTCCAGCGCTTCACCTACGAACTCTCCGGGCGGTTGACCGGCGTGCGCTACAGCCTTCCCGGGCAGTCCGATCAGGCGTTGACGTGGATCTACAGCCAGACCGGTGCCGGCTTCGGCCATGGCATCGGTCGATTGACGTCGACAGCGTTCCCCGACGGGGCGACGCAGTATGCGTACAACGAATGGGGCGAGGTGGTCGCGAGCACGCAGCGCGTGGCGCCGATAGCCGGAGCCAACATCGCTGCGGTCACGACCGTGGCCGGCTACGAGTACACGCTTGGGCGGCTGACCGGCATCAGCTACCCGTCGGGTCGCCGGCTCGTGATCCGGTGGCAGGGCGCGCAGGTGATGTCGATGGCGCTCGCGAACGATGCCGCAAGCATGCCGGTGCTGCTGATCGATCAGGTGAAGTACCAGCCGTTCGGCCCGGTCGAAGGCTGGCAGTGGGCGATGGCGGGCGGTGCGCAGGCGCACGAGCGCGTGACGGACCTCGACGGGCGCATCGTGCGGCTGCGGATCGGCGATGTCTTCCGCGACATCCGCTACGACGAGGCGGACCGGATCGTCTCGTTCACGCACCTGGCGCTGGATGGCACGCCCCGACCGGCACTCGACCAGAGCTTCGGCCACGACGCGAACAGCCGGCTCACGAGCGTGGTCACCGCGACGACCAGCTGGGCGATCGCCCACGATCCGAACGGCAACCGCACCGAGCTGAGCCTGAACGGAGTGCCCAGCACCTATGTGACCGAGGCGACCAGCAACCGGCTGACGGCGATGACCAATCCGGCGCGCGGCTTCGTGTATGACAACGCAGGGAACACGACCAGCGACAGCGCGGGCTACACCGCGAGCTACAACCTGCCGGGCCAGCTGGCGGTGCTCGCGCGAGGCGGGGTGACGGCGCGCTACAGCTACGACACCGAGCGGCGGCGCATCCGCAAGTTCACGAGCGCGGGGCCGCAGAGCACGGTGATCTTCGTGTACGACCTGCAGGGGCAGTTGCTCGGCGAGTACGACGGGCAAGGTCGCGCGATCCGCGAATACGTCTGGCTGGACGACGTGCCGGTCGCGGTGTTCATGCCGGATCCGTCGGACGCGGCCGGCGCACCGCTGGTGTACTTCATCCACACCGATCACCTGAACACGCCGCGGATGGTGGTCGACCGCGAAGGCCGGTCGCGCTGGAGCTGGATGGCCGAGCCGTTCGGCACCACGGCACCGCTGACCAATCCGGCCGGGCTCGGGGAGTTCACGTTCAACCTGCGCTTCCCTGGGCAGTATGCGGATGTGGAGTCGGGGCAGTTCTACAACTGGAACCGCTACTACCGGAAGGAGAGCGGGGACTATACGCAGAGCGATCCGATCGGGCTGGCGGGTGGGAGTCTGTCGACGTACACGTACGTGAACGGCAATCCGCTGTCGAGCGTCGATACCCGAGGGCTGAGTGACGACGCACTGCCAATGCTCTTGCCGGTGGCGATACCGTCCATCACGAGCATGTGTACTGGTGGGCCGGTTGCGTGCGCGCTGGCTGGTGCAGGCATTGCGGGCTATTCCGGTGGAACCCTGCTGTATCCACATATCGCTGAGCCATTGGGCGATGCGATTGAGTGGTGCATGACCAGCGAGACTTCCAGATGCATGAAGGTTCGTGATCAGTGCATTGCTCACTGTTCGGAAACGACTCTTCCTACGCGCGACTACGGAGCTTCATTTCGTAGGTGTCTGAACACCTGTATGAGAAACAATGGCTGCAAACCCCCTACTCCTGGGGAAGGATGACGCATATGGAAACGTCCGTGGCGAAGCAACTAAGTGGTGAGCTGAACGACATCCTTGGTCGTTTGGACAACTCGGTCCGCTTGGTGATGGACCGATGTCCTGAGGCGGAATTCATTGCCTACAGGACCGCGATCGGCAGAGTCATGGGAATGCTCGTTCTGGATGTCCTCAATCCGCTGTACGCGAGGAATCCGGAGGCCAAGCCTGACGACCACGACGACGAATGAGACCACCATGACCATCGTTCCCTTTCGCTGTGCAAAGACAGGATCAGAGCTGTCTCCCGAAGAAGCAGGTCATTGCGCGCTCTGCGAGCGGCTGCTTGATCGTCATTTCTTGCCGGAGTGCGTTTACCCCGCGCAGAGGAAGCCGGTTTGTGTCGACTGCATCCAGGCCGTGGCCGACAAGACGTTCGCGACGATCATCAAACGAGACCTGTGGTTGGTTGACGCCGCGTCGTCGGCGCGTCCAAAGAGCATCCGCATCGAAATTGGCTTTCCACATTCGACGGGATCAGATGAAGAGGCTGCGTGCTCGGTGCTGATTCGCGGATTGATGCACAACGCTCTCGACATCCATGGTTCCGACGCCTTGAGCGCGATGGAGTGTGCGATGAAGTTTGCGGAGTTCGAGTTGAAGGCTTTGCCCGAAACGATGGCAGTGCAGTGGCCCGGTGGTGAGGCGTACTTCGACCAGCCATGACATCGGCCGCTCGATTTGTTTCCCTGGCGTCCCGCGACTTGATATTCGTCGGACCGGGTGGCTATGAAATGCCGATCCATGTGGCCATCAGCGCACCGTATGCCGAAGCGAAAGCCGAAGGGGCAAGAGGCGAAGCGGGGTGCCTGGTCCTGACCTGCGACGACCCCGATCTGACGACCGAGATCACCGGTGCCGATGAGATGGAGGCATTGCTCGCCGGGCTTGAGTTTCTGCAGTCTTTCCTGGTGAACCTGGAGTCAATGGGCGGCGGCAAGTTGAAGGCGCTGGATGATTCTTCCTTTGATCCCAATGGATCGATCCTGCTGGAGGAGTCCCGGGCCATTCAGGCGAGGAAGAACGCAAGGCGATCTTGTGACGCGTCGAGAGAGCCGGTGCCAAGTGGAAGGACAGAAGGGATGAATCGAGAGCAAGCCGTCGAGGTCAAGGAGAGAGCACTTGCCGCTGTCGAGGCCCTGACCTCTGTGCTGCACGTCGTCAAGGGCAAGGTGCACGGCGAGGAATTCGAGCAAGTCAAGAAAGGCATCGGACTGGCCATCGGGGCCATCGAGATGCACGTCAATGAACCCCTCTACCGGCAATTTCCGGATCTGGAAGGTTGACGCAAATGTCGCGACGTTTCGGCCTCGCATGCCGGCGGCCCGCCGTCAAGCACTACGACCTGCTGCAGGTGTGCCCGAAGCCCGGGCCCCGGTGCCAGAACATCTGAGCCCGGCGGTGAGGGTGGTGCCGCGACCTAAGGCACCGCCCTCAACACCGCATACAACTCACGCGTCCGCACCGGCTTGAACAGCACCTGGTGCCCGCTGTCGTGCACCCGCTTCACCTGCTCCGGCGAGGTGTCGCCGGTGATCAGCAGCGCCGGCAGTGGGGCGCCGTAGAACTCGCGCACGCGTTCGATTGCCGCGATGCCGTCTTCATCGTTCGCGAGCCGCAGGTCGGACACCACCACGTCGATCACGCCGGCATGGCGTCGCACCTCGGTGCAGGCCTCGAGGATGGTGCCGGCCGTCAGCACGTGGTAGCCCCAGGTCTGCAGCAGCTCGCGCATGCCGTCGCGGATGATCTCCTCGTCGTCGATCAGCAGCACCGTGCGGTTCGCATCGACCTCGGCCGGCACCGTGTCGGCGGCGATCACCATGTTGTCCATCTCGACCAGCTCGGTCTGCTTGATCAGGATGCGGAACACCGTGCCGCGCCCCGGCGTCGAGGCCACCTCCAGCCGGTGCCCCATCAGCACCACCAGCCGCTTGACGATCGCCAGGCCCATGCCCAGCCCGCGCGTGCGGTCGCGCCCCGGGTTGCCCACCTGGTAGAACTCGTCGAAGACCTTCGGCAGCTCGTCTTCGGCCATGCCGATGCCGGTGTCCCACACCTCGATGCTCACGTGGTGCCGCCGGTTGCGCGCCACCACCACCAGCCCGCCCTCGTTGGTGTAGCGGATCGCGTTGTGGATCAGGTTGCTCAGCACGCGCTCCAGCAAATGCGGGTCGCTGGTGACGATCTTGCCGCCCGGCTTGAAGCGCAGCGACAACCCCAGCTCCTCGGCCTGCCCGCTGCAGTGCATGTGCAGCACCCGGAACAGGTCGCGGATCGGGAACGACTGCAGGTTCGGCTCGATCACGCCGGCGTCGAGCTTCGAGATGTCGAGCATCGACGTGAAGCTCTGCTCCAGCGCGTCGATCGAGCGGATCATGTTCGTCACCATCGGCTGCAGCGGCGAGCTGCCGAGCTGCTTCTGCAGCGTCGCGGCGAACAGGCCGAGCGCATGCATCGGCTGCCGCAGGTCGTGGCTGGCCGACGCCAGGAAGCGGCTCTTCTCGCGATTGGCCCGCTCCACCAGGAACACCTGCTGGCGCAGTGCGCGCACCAGCGCGTCGTTGTCGAGCTTGGTCTGCAGCTCGCGCATCAGCAGCCGGTGGCGCGACAGCGCGAACACGCCGATCGCGAGGCCCGTCACCGCCACCAGCGAACCGAGCGTCAGCGACAGCGGCAGGCCCTCGCGCAGCAGCACGGCGATCAGCGGCACCAGCACCGGCGGCAGCCAGCAGTAGATGGCCGGCCGGTACGGCGTCGCGAGGTGCGCGCCGGCGGCCGCCACCGCCAGCAGCACGCCGATCAGCCACGAGGTGGCCGTCCAGTTGGTGCTCGGCAGCAGCCACCAGGCCGACGCGCCCCACACCGCCGCCGACAGCGCCAGCACGGCCAGGTAGCGCCGCAGCCACTGCTGCGGCTCGGCCAGGGCCGCGCGGCCCTGGCGGCGGAAGCGCCAGGCCAGCAGCAGCTGCAGCCCCTGCACGCTGTGCATCGCGGCCGACCACCACAGCACGCGGGCGTCGTCGGTCAGCAGCGCGAAGACGCCCCAGCCCAGCAGCGCGACCCCGAACGACACCGCGATCGATCGGTAGGCATGGCGGAACAGGCGCTCCAGCTGCGAGGCGCCGGTGCGCTCGCGGCGGCGTTCCTGGCCTTCGTCGTGCGCGTCGTGCGTCGCCGACGGCGCGATGCGGAACACCACGGGCGGCCGCGCGTTCAACGGAACAGGCTGATCAGGTGCGAGCGCGACTTGACGTCGAGCGCGAGCAGGATCGTCGACACGTAGTTCTTGATGGTGCCGAGCGACAGGCCGGTGGCAGTGCTGATCTCCTGGTTGGAGCAGCCGGACAGCACCAGTTCGAGGATCTCGAGGTGGCGCGGGCCCAGTTCGGCGACGCGGTCGTAGCTGGACGAGGTCGGGAAACGCGGAAAGCGGGCGCTGTTGGCGTGGTGGGCGGCATGGCCGTTGGCCGGGCCGGGCGTGGCCGACAGCAGCGAGAGCACGATGTCGCACATCGAACCCGGCGCCTGGCCCTTGGTGACGTAGCCGACCGCACCGAGCGCGCGCACCTGGCCGATCACGAACTCATCCTGCGTGCCGCTGATGACCGCGACGCGCGCCTGCGGATAGACCTCGAGGAACTGCTTCAGGCCTTGCAGCCCCTTGCAGTCGGGCATGTTCAGGTCGAGCAGCACCAGCGTGGTGTCGGGGTGGGCGCGGTAGGTCTCGATCGCATCGTGCAGCGTGCTCGCCTCGAGCAGCTCGAGCGGCGTGCCTTCGATGGCCGACAGGCTGGTGACGATGCCCACGCGCAGCAGCGCGTGATCGTCGACGATCAGGATCTTCGGGTGGGTGGACACGGCAGGCACGGTGGATTCAGCGCCAGGGTGCAGAACAGAATTCATCGCAGGGGATGCCTCATCGACGCTCAAGCAAGCGCGCATCGTATGCGCTGAGCGTGCGCGAGGCAAACCACCCGTTTGGGCGAATCCGCCCTTCGTCGGGTCGCCCGAAGGGGGGTGTGCGCGCCGGAAGGCGCGCCAGAACGCGTGTCAGAAGAGGTGCGTGAACAGCCAGTACAGCGAGCCCGACAGCAGGATCGCCGCCGGCAGCGTCAGCACCCAGGCCATCAGCAGGTTGCGGATGGTCGACATCTGCAGGCCCGAGCGGTTGGCCGCCATCGTGCCGGCCACGCCCGACGACAGAACGTGCGTGGTCGACACCGGCAGGCCGTACACGTCGGCTGCGCCGATCGTGAGCATCGCCACCAGCTCGGCCGACGCCCCTTGCGCATAGGTGAGATGGGTCTTGCCGATCTTCTCGCCGACGGTGACCACGATGCGCTTCCAGCCGACCATCGTGCCCAGGCCGAGCGCGATCGCGACCGCCACCTTGACCCACAGCGGGATGAACTTGGTCGCGTCGTCGATCTGCTTCTTGAAGGCCTTCAGGTTGGCGCGCGCATCGGCGTCGAAGCCGGTGCCGTCGGCCTTGTCGAGGAAGCGGATCGCCTCCGATGCGATATACATGTCGTTACGCACATTCGCGACCACCTCGGCCGGCACACGGGCCAGCGAGCCGTGCTGCTTGACCTGGCGGCCGATGCTGCCGGCCATCTCGGCGAGGGCCGGCACGACCTCAGGCGTCAGCGCCTTGGTGCGCACGTAGTCGGACAGCACCTTGCGCGGATCGGCCGGCGCGACGACTGCATTGCCGCGCACCAGCGAGCTTTGCGTGGCCTGCGCCATCGCGACGAACTGGGTGACCTGGTCGACCGGCATCGCGCGGTTCAGCGCATAGGCCATCGGCACCGTGCCGACCAGGATCAGCATGATCAGCCCCATGCCCTTCTGGCCGTCGTTCGAGCCGTGCGCGAACGACACGCCGGTGCAGGTCAGCACCAGCAGGCTGCGGATCCACCACGGCGGTGGCTTGTTGCCTTTCGGTTCTTCGTAGAGCGCGCGGTTCTTCACGAAGGCGCGCAGCGCGAGCAGCAGCAGCGCCGCGCAGCCGAAGCCCACCAGCGGCGACAGCAGCAGCGAGTAGCCGACCTTGGTGGCCTGGGCCCAGTCGACGCCGCTGGTGCCGTCGCGGCCGTGCATCAGCGCGTTGGCGATGCCCACGCCGATGATCGAGCCGATCAGCGTGTGCGACGACGAGGCCGGCAGCCCGAGCCACCAGGTGCCGAGGTTCCAGACGATCGCGGCGATCAGCAGCGCGAACACCATCGCGAAGCCGGCGCCCGAGCCGACCTGCAGGATCAGCTCGACCGGCAGCAGCGAGATGATGCCGAAGGCGACGGCGCCGCTGGACACCAGCACGCCGAGGAAGTTGAAGAAGCCCGACCAGACCACTGCGATGTTCGGCGGCATCGAGTGCGTGTAGATGACGGTCGCGACCGCGTTCGCGGTGTCGTGGAAGCCGTTGACGAACTCGAAGCCGAGCGCGATCAGCAGCGCCACGCCCAGCAGCAGGAAGGGCAGCCAGGTGGTGACGATCGCGCCGGCCTCGCTGATGTCGCCGACCAGGCTGTAGCCGGTGAACAGCAGGCCGGCGGCGAGCAGGCCGATGAACAGGATCGCCGTCAGCGGACCGGGCTTGCGGTCCAGCGAGGGGCGTGACGGCGACGGCGGCAGCGATCCGGCGGTGGTGGTGTTCATGGCCGGATCGTCCGACTGCATCGTGACAGCCGCGTGACAGATTTCTGTCATGGCCCCGTCATGCGGGTGTTGCACCGTCGGGCACCCGTGTTCTCTTCAACCTGCCGTACACACCATGAGCGTGAACCCCGAGCAAGACGAGTGGATGCAGCGCATCCACCGCGACCTGATGGACAGCTACGACGAGGAGCTCGAGCTGGAGATCGAGGACCGCGACCCTGACGGCACGCCGTCGGACCGCGAAGCGCGGCGCAGCTACTTCCGCGAGCTGTTCCGGCTGCAGGGCGAGCTGGTGAAGCTGCAGGACTGGGTGGTCGGTACGCGCCAGAAGGTGGTGATCCTGTTCGAGGGGCGCGATGCGGCCGGCAAGGGCGGCGTGATCAAGCGCATCACGCAGCGGCTGAACCCGCGGGTGTGCCGCGTCGCGGCGCTGCCGGCGCCGAACGACCGCGAGCGCACGCAGTGGTATTTCCAGCGCTATGCGACGCACCTGCCGGCGGCCGGCGAGATCGTGCTGTTCGACCGCAGCTGGTACAACCGCGCCGGCGTCGAGCGGGTGATGGGCTTCTGCAGCGACGACGAGTACGAGGAGTTCTTCCGCACCGTGCCCGAGTTCGAGAAGATGCTGGTGCGTTCGGGCATCGTGCTGCTGAAGTACTGGTTCTCGATCACCGACGAGGAGCAGCACCTGCGGTTTCTCGGCCGCATCCATGACCCGCTGAAGCAGTGGAAGCTGAGCCCGATGGACCTGGAGTCGCGCCGCCGCTGGGAGGACTACACCAAGGCCAAGGAGATCATGCTGGAGCGCACGCACATTCCCGAGGCGCCGTGGTGGGTGGTGCAGGCGGTCGACAAGAAGAAGGCGCGGCTGAATTGCATCGCGCATCTGCTGGGGCAGCTGCCGTATGGCGAGGTCGAGCATGCGCCGATCGAGCTTCCGCAGCGGGTGCGGCACGACGATTACTTCCGGCAGCCGGTGCCGGAGCAGATGATCGTGCCTGAGGTGTATTGAGCTGTACTGTTCTTGGGCGGCAAAGGCGCGGGTGGGGAGGCTGGGGCTCGCCGGTCGGTGCGGTCATTGCCCCTGGCGGGGCAATGACTGCCCTCCGCTGACTGGTTTCATGGCCCGTCGCCGAAACTCCCGTCACTCACTTCGTTCGTTGTGGTCAAACAGTCGGCGACAGTCAGTTCACGAAGCGTGCTGCGCACGCGGGCCATGAAACCAGCCAGCTCCGGCGCCCCGCCCTGATTGGCGCTCCCCAGCCTCCCCACCCGCGCCTTTGCGGGCACCACTCGCCTGTGTTTGGGGGAAAAGACTGAAGTGATCGACGAGCGTGCGGGCGCTCGCATGCTCGTCGGTCACTTCAGTCTTTTCCCCCCAACAAGAGCCGCTGGTGTTTCGCGCGGGGGGTGAGGGGATGGGCTGGGGGCGATTTCTGGGGCGACGAAGAAGATCGGCTTTGGGGATGGTGCGCGCCAGCGCACTTCGTGAACATACTCATCGGCACTGTTTGACCACAACGAACGAAGTGAGTGGAGGGAGTTTGCCGATGCATCCCCAAAGCCGATCTTCTTCGTGGAGTCGGCCCCCGG
>NZ_JBFULV010000105.1:0-21382 GCF_054049715.1 Rhizobacter sp. P5_C2
TGGGCTGGGGGCGATTTCTGGGGCGACGAAGAAGATCGGCTTTGGGGATGGTGCGCGCCAGCGCACTTCGTGRACATACTCATCGGCACTGTTTGACCACAACGAACGAAGTGAGTGGAGGGAGTTTGCCGATGCATCCCCAAAGCCGATCTTCTTCGTGGAGTCGGCCCCCGGGCCGACCGCCCCGGCATGAGCCGCCAGCCCATCCCCTCACCCCCCGCGCGACGCGACTAGAAGTTCATGTACTGAGGCGCCTTCCCATCCTTCGCACGAACACCCGCGAAGCGCGCCGTCAACCGGGCCTGCAGGTTCACCGGCAGCGGCGCGAAGCCGGTGCCGCGTGTCAGGTCGTCGCCATGCATCAGGCACCAGTACAGGAAACGCATGCCCTGCGCGGCGCGGTCGGCATCGGCCGGTTCGGCGTCGAACAGCACGAAGCTGGTCTGCGTGATCGGCCACGCGCCGCTGGCCGGGCGGTTCATCAATGACGCGAGGTCGTTGCCGCTGCGCGAGACATCGCTGTCGAGGATCGCCGCGCGAAAGCCCGCTTCCGACGCGGCCACCGCGACGCCCGAGCCGTTGACCAGCCGCACCGCCGCGAGCTCGTCCTTCACGACGCGGTCGTAGCTGACGTAGGCGATGCCACCCTCGGCACCGTCGAGCGCCTTCACCATGCCGTCGTTGCCCTCGGCCGTGGTGACCTGCCCCGGCCACTTCGGCGCCTGGCTGGTGCCGATCTCGGTCTTGAAGGCGGGTGACACCTCCGACAGGTAGCGCGTGAAGCCCTCGGTGGTGCCGGAGCGGTCCGCGCGCACGATGCGCTGGATGCGCAGCGCCGGCAACGCAATGCCCGGGTTCTGCGCCGCGATGCGCGCATCGTTCCACTTCGCGATGCGCGCGGCCATGATGTCGGCCAGCAACTCGCCGGACAACTGCAGCCGGTTCGCGCCGATGCCCGGCAGCTTCACCACCGGCACGATGCCGCCGATCAGCATCGGCACCTGCACCAGCTTGCGCTTCGTCAGCTCGTCGGCGGGCAAGGGCGTGTCGCTGCCGCCGAAGTCGACCGCGTGCGCGCTGATCTGCTTGACGCCGTCGCCCGAGCCGGTCGCCTTGTAGCTCACGGCGGCACCGGCGTTCTGCTGCTCATACGTCTTGGCCCAGCGCTCGTAGACCTTGGACGGGAACGAAGCGCCGATGCCGCGCACCTGCGCGAACGCGTTCGTGGTGGCGAAGGCGAGGAGGGAGATCAGGCCGGCGAGGGCGGCATGGCGAAGGCGGATGGTGGTCACTTCGGAAAAGCCGTTGGTTACTGCGAGGGCGCGACGATACATCGAACGCGTGACAGCGCGCCCATCCCCAATGTGGGGGATGCCCGAGCGTGAACTGCGTCGCACCAGCGCGCACTTCAACACGCTGTTACCCGCAACACGGTCACGTAACAGGCGCGCATGGAAGACTTCTGCGCACTTGAGCACATGGGGTTCCTCAAGCCGGCTGCAAAACGGCCGAACTTGCACGAACCTCTTCCGAATGTTGTTGGAGCCTGGAATGGACCTCGAAACCTCTGTCGTCGACTCGCAGACCCTGCGCCGCCACCTGATGGCACCGAACCCGATGCAGCGCGCGATCGCACTGCACGCGCTGGAGGTCGAGGTCGAGCGGCTGCCGGCCGGCGACCGCTCGCTGGGCAACGAGGTCGAGAAATTCGTCTCGCGCGGCATCCCGTTCTATGCGCTGAACGACCCGCATTACTGCAGCTGGGTCGGCAAGGCAGCGTCCTATTGGGACAAGCTGCACGCTTGAGCGTCTGCGCTCAGCCGTAGATCGGCCTGAGCATGCAATGAAGCACGTAGGCGGCACCGCCCACGGCCGTCGCCAATGACCCATACCGCGCAATGCGGATCTGCGGCGGCGCGATCCCCGCTTCCGCCGCGAACTGCTGCACCGCCGACAGCGCCGGGTCGAGGAACTCGCCACCGCGTTCGACCGTCTCGCCGCCGAGCACGATCACCGTCGGGTTGAAGGTCATCCACACGTTCTGGATCAGCACGCCGAGGTAGGCCCCGGCGCGCGCCGCATCCTCGGGCGTCGCGATGTGCCGCGCGCCGATCAAGGCCTCGGCGCAGCCGCGCCGCCCGCAGGAACACATCGGCCCGCCCATCTGCAGGATGGTGTGCCCGACCTCGCCGGCCAGCCCGCTCGCGCCGCTGAACAGCCGGTCGTTCAGCACGATCCCCGCACCGACGCCGATGCCGCAGCTCAGGAAGATCAGCGGATCGTCGGCCGGCCCCTCGCCGAATTCGAACTCGCCGATCGCCGCCAGGTCGGCCTCGTTCTGGTAGTAGATCGGCACGTCCAGGCCCGCGGCCGCCGCCTCGCCCGACAGCCGCTTGCCCAGCTCCACGTCGCGCCAGCCGATGTTGGGCGCGAACTTCAGCACGCCGGCCCGCTCGTCCACCGCGCCGGGCAGCCCGACGCCGATGCCCATCAGCCGGTAGTGGCGCTCCTTGACCTCGGCCGCGAGCGACAGCACCTGCTCGATCAGCTGATGGCAGGCCTGCTGCGGCTCGAGCGAGCGCAGCGGCGTGCGCTGCGACTCGATCACCTCGCCGTTGATCGTGACGGCGGCGGTCTGGATCGCGTCGATGCCGAGCTCGGCGCCGATCAGCGCCAGCCGCTGGCTGTTCAGCCGCAGCGGCTTCGGCCGCCGCCCGAGGCTGCCGGTGTGCTGGGCTTCCTCTTCCAGCAGCCAGCCTTCGTCGATCAGCTCCTTCGCGAGGATGCTGATGGTCGACTTGGTCAGCCCGCTGTGCGTGGACAGATCGGCCCGCGACAGCCCGGGCTCCTCGCGCAGCAGGCGCACCAGCGCCATGCGGTTGATGCGTTTGACAAGGTGCTGGTCGCCGGTGAGTGTCATGCGGCGCATTGTCGCCACCGACCCGGCCCGATCCCCCTTCGGGAAAGCGAGTGGTGTATTTTGTTTGTCCGATGAACTAAAGTGGCGGGCGTTGCCCCTCACGGCTTTGCGCCGCCGCTCGCCATGTACCTCGGAATCGACCTCGGCACCTCGGAAGTCAAGGTCCTGCTGCTGCAGGACGACCACCGCATCATCGCCACCGCCGGTGCGCGGCTCACGGTGTCACGCCCGCACCCGGGCTGGTCCGAGCAGGACCCGGCCGACTGGTGGGCTGCCACCGAGTCCGCGGTGGCCGCGCTGCGCGCGCAGGCGCCGGCCGAGTTCGCGCGGGTGCGCGGCATCGGCCTGTCGGGCCAGATGCACGGCGCGACGCTGCTCGATGCCGACGACGAGGTGCTGCGCCCCGCCATCCTGTGGAACGACGTGCGCTCCGCGGCCGAATGCCTGGAGCTGCAGCGTCGCCTGCCGGCGCTGCCCGAGATCGCCGGCAACCTCGCGATGCCTGGCTTCACGTCGCCCAAGCTGCTGTGGGTGCAGCGCCATGAACCCACGCTGTTCGAGCGCACGCGCTGCGTGCTGCTGCCCAAGGACTGGCTGCGCCTGAAGCTCACCGGCGAGAAGGTCAGCGAGATGTCGGACGCGGCCGGCACGCTGTGGCTCGACGTGGCGCAGCGCCGTTGGTCGCGCGAGCTGCTGGCGGTCAGCAACCTGAGCGAGCAGCGCATGCCGCGGCTCGTCGAGGGCAGCGCGGTGTCGGGGCAGTTGCGCGACACCCTGGCCGATGCCTGGGGCCTGCCGCGCGGCATTCCGGTGGCCGGCGGGGGCGGCGACAACGCGGCCAGCGCGGTCGGCATCGGCGCGGTGCGGCCGGGCGAGGGCTTCATCTCGCTGGGCACCAGCGGCGTGCTGTTCGTCGTGACCGACCGCTTCCGCGCGAACCCGGCCTCCGCCGTGCATGCGTTCTGCCACGCGGTGCCGAACCGCTGGCACCAGATGAGCGTGATGCTGTCGGCCGCCAGCTGCCTGAGCTGGGTCACCCAGCTGGTCGGCGCGGCCGACGAGGGCGCGCTGCTGAAGGATGTCGGCGCGCTGGACGCGGCCGGCCAGGCGGCCGCGCCGCTGTTCCTGCCCTACCTCGGCGGCGAGCGCACGCCGCACAACGACGCGAAGGCCCGCGGCGTGTTCTTCGGCCTGTCGCACGACACGACGCCGGCGCACCTCGGCTGGTCGGTGCTCGAAGGCGTGGCCTTCGGCATGCTCGACGGGCTGCATGCGCTGCAGGCGGCCGGCACCGAAGTCGGCCCGCTGACGATCGTCGGCGGTGGCTCGCGCAGCCCGCTGTGGGCGCAGCTGTTCGCCACGCTGTACGGCGTGCCGGTGCGCACCGTGCATGGCGGCGAGGCCGGTGGCGCGCTGGGTGCTGCACGGCTCGCGTGGCTGGCCACCGGTGGCAGCGAGGCCGACGTGTGCCTCGCGCCCGAGCTGAACACCGAGTACCTGCCCGAGCCCGCCGCGCGCCGCGATGCGCTGCTGGCCCGCCACGACCGTTTCAAGACGCTGTACCCGACGCTGCGTGCCGCCTTTGCCGCAGCCTGACCTTCACCAGGAGACATAGCCATGACCGAATTCTTCAAAGGCATCGCCCCGATCAAGTACGAAGGCCCGGAGAGCGACAACGCGCTCGCCTTCCATTGGTACGACAAGGACCGCGTCGTGCTCGGCAAGCGGATGGAAGAGCAACTGCGCTTCGCCGCCTGCTACTGGCACAGCTTCGTGTGGGACGGCCGCGATCCGTTCGGTGGCGACAGCTTCCAGCGCCCGTGGCACCAGATCGCCGATCCGCTCGAGCAGGCGCGCGTGAAGGCCGACGTCGCGTTCGATTTCTTCAGCAAGCTCGGCATCCCGTACTACTGCTTCCATGATCGCGACGTGGTCGCCGAAGGCAGCACGCCGCGCGAAAGCGTCGAGTGGCTGCGCCGCACCGTCGACCTGCTCGGCGAGAAGCAGCAGGCCACCGGCGTGAAGCTGCTGTGGGGCACGGCCAACCTGTTCTCGCACCGGCGCTTCATGTCGGGCGCGGCGACCAACCCCGACCCCGAGGTGTTCGCGATGGCGGCGCTGCAGGTCAAGGAGGCGATGGACGCCACCGTGCGCCTGGGCGGTGCCAACTACGTGATGTGGGGCGGCCGCGAGGGCTACGAGACGCTGCTGAACACCGACCTGAAATCGGAGCTGCAGCAGATGGGCCGGCTGCTCGCGATGGCGGTCGACCACAAGCACAAGATCGGGCTGAAAGGCCCGATCCTGATCGAGCCGAAGCCGCGCGAGCCGACCAAGCACCAGTACGACTTCGACGTCGCCACCGTCTACGGCTTCCTGAAGACCTACGGCCTCGAGAACGACGTGAAGGTCAACATCGAGGCCAACCACGCGACGCTGTCGGGCCACAGCTTCGAGCACGAGATCGCCACCGCGGCCGCGCTCGGCATCTTCGGTTCGGTCGACATGAACCGCGGCGACATGCAGTGCGGCTGGGACACCGACCAGTTCCCGAACAACCTGCCGGAGATGGCGCTCGCGATGTTCCACATCCAGCGCGCCGGCGGCTTCACCAGCGGCGGGCTGAACTTCGACGCCAAGGTGCGGCGCCAGTCGATCGATGCGGAAGACCTGTTCCACGGCCACGTCGGCGCGATGGACCTGTGCGCCCGCGCGCTGCTGGCGGCCGAGCGGATGATCCAGGAAGGCCGGCTCGAATCGGCGGTGCAGCAGCGCTACGCGGGCTGGCGCGGTGCATTCGGCCAGCAGGTGATCAAGGGCGAGCTGACGCTGGACGCGGTGGCCCAGCGCGTGCTCGACCGCAACTCCGACGTGCAGCCGAAGTCCGGCCGCCAGGAGGCGATGGAGAACCTGCTGAACCGCTACGTCTGACCCTTTGGGGGCGGGCCAGGGAACTGGAACGCCCCGACCTGCCACTCAGCGTGTTTCCGACCTGGAGCGCGCATGGGTGCATCAATGGCAACGACCGTCGCAAGCACGGACGACTCCGCTGTTTTCAGTGGGCTCGAGATGGCCATGCAACTGCGGCACGCGGTGCTGGCCAGCGATGTCGACGGTGCGATGGCACTGATCCGCCGTTTCATTGCCGACGAGCGGCTGGGCTGCGCCGACAAGGCCGATTGCCTCACCGACGGCCTGGAGTGCCCGCACGGGCTGCAGTGCCTGATGGCGCCGCTGGCCTTCGGTCGGCTGAAGTCGCAGCTGGAAGACCTGTGCGACGAATTGCAGCGGCCGGGCGAGATCCGTTTGCAGCGGCAGCTGCGCCACCTGGTGGACGTGACGCCGGCGCGCGGCCCGCACTGAGCACCGCTGCGGCATCGCCACGGTCTGGCGACAATGCCGCATGGACCGTGTCGAAGCAGTGGTGGTGGGGGCCGGGGTCGTCGGGCTGGCGGTGGCGCGTGCGCTCGCGATGCGGGGGCTCGAGACGCTGGTGCTCGAACGCGAGAACGCCATCGGCACCGGCATCAGCTCGCGCAGCAGCGAGGTGATCCACGCGGGGCTCTACTACCCGGCGGGCTCGCTGAAGGCGCGCTTGTGCGTGGCAGGCAAGCGTCAGCTCTACGCGTTCTGCGAATCGCACGGCTTGGCGCACCGCCGCTGCGGCAAGCTGCTGGTGGCGACCGACGCGGAGCAACTGCCCGGGCTGCAGGCCTTGCAGGCGCAGGCGGCAGCGAACGGCGTTGACGACCTCGTGCTGCTCGATGCGGCGCAGGCGCGGGCGATGGAGCCGGCGCTCACCTGCCTGGCGGCGCTGTGGTCGCCGTCGACCGGCCTCATCGACAGCCACGGGCTGATGCTGGCGCTGCAGGGCGATCTGGAGCGGCACGGCGGCATGGTGGCGCTGGCCTCGCCGGTGCAGGCGAGGCGCGCATCACCCGGCGAGCACGTCATCGAGGTCGGCGGTGAGCAGCCGATGGCGTTGGCGGTCCGCATCGTCGTCAACGCCACAGGGCTGTGGGCGCCTGCACTCGCGCAGTCGACCGCCGGCCTGCCGCCATCCGCCCGACCGACGGCCCGCTTCTGCAAGGGCAACTACTTCTCGCTGGCCGGCCGCGCACCGTTCTCGCGCCTGATCTACCCGTTGCCGCAGCGCGCCGGCCTGGGCGTGCACCTGACGTTGGACCTGGGCGGACAGGCGCGCTTCGGCCCGGATGTGCAATGGCTCCCCGACGAAACGCAGGCGCCGATCGACTACACCGTGGACCCGGCGCGCGCCGACGCCTTCTACGCCGAGGTGCGCCGCTACTGGCCGGCGCTGCCCGACGGCGCGCTGCAGCCGGCCTACAGCGGCGTGCGGCCGAAGCTCGTCGGCCCGGGCGAGCCGGCCGCGGATTTTCGCATCGACGGCCCGGCCGAGCACGGCGTGCCGGGGCTGGTGAACCTGTTCGGGATCGAATCGCCGGGGCTGACGGCGAGCCTCGCGCTGGCTGACGAGGTGCTCAGCCGCCTGGGCGCCTGAGCATCACTCGCGGGGCGCGTCGCGCCACTCGCCGTCGACCAGCACCTCGTGCGGCCGGAAGTCGGCCTTGTAGGCCATCTTGTCGCTCTCGCCGATCCAGTAGCCGAGGTAGACATGGCGCAGCTTCAGCAGCCGCGTCTGCTCGATCTGCCACATCACGTTGTAGATGCCGTAGCTGGTGCGCGGCTCGGGCTCGTAGAAGGTGTACACCGCCGACAGCCCGTCGTTCAGGATGTCGAGGATCGACACCATCTTCAGCGCGCCCAGCCCGTCTTCCGACGGCTCGCGGAACTCGACCAGGCGCGAATTGACGCGGCTCTGCAGCAGGAACTGGGTGTACTGGTCGATGCTGTCGTTGTCCATGCCGCCGCCGCTGTGGCGGCCGGCCTGGTAGCGCAGGTAGAGCTGGTAGTGCTCCGGCACGAAGCACAGCCGCAGCACGCGCGCCTGCAGCCCCTGGTGCTGCTTCCAGGCGCGGCGCTGGCTGCGCGTCGGCTCGAAGCCGGCCACCGGCACCCGCAGCGGCACGCAGGCGCGGCAACCATCGCAGAACGGCCGGTAGGTGAACATGCCGCTGCGCCGGAAGCCGTTGGCCACCAGGCCCGAGTAGGCATCGGCGTGGATCAGGTGGCTGGGTGTCGCGACCTGCGAACGCGCCATCCGTCCGCCCAGGTAGCTGCACGGGTACGGCGCGGTGGCATAGAACTGCAGCGAGGCGAGCGGAAGCTCTTTCGGATGGGTCACGGACGGTCCTGCACGGGGGCGCCAGGATCCAGCAGCGCCCACATCGAACGATCATAGGACCATTCGCGCACCGGGGGCTCCCTGAGTCTGGGGGGCAAACCGGTTTCGAATTGTTCGCGCGGAATCTCTCGCGCCCCGAGCGACGCCAGGTGCCCGGTGCGCTGCTGGCAGTCGATCAGCGTGATGCCGTGGGCCCGGCAGAACGCGACCAGCCCCGCCACCGCGATCTTCGACGCGTCGGTGACGTGCGAGAACATCGATTCGCCGAAGAACATGCGCCCGAGGCACACGCCGTACAGGCCGCCGACGAGCTGCCCGTGGATCCAGGTCTCGACGCTGTGCACCGTGCCGAGCGCATGCCAGCGGCAGTAGGCCTGCACCATCTCCGGCAGGATCCAGGTGCCGTCCTGGCCCTCGCGCGGCGTGCCGGCGCAGGCGCCGATCACCGCGGCGAAGTCGCTGTCGATGCGCAACTCGCAGCCGGGATCGCGCGCGAAGCGGCGCAGCGTCTGGCGCAGCGAGCGCGACAGCTTGAACTCGTCGACCGGCAGCACCATGCGCGGGTCGGGCGACCACCACAGCACCGGCTGGCCTTCGCTGTACCACGGGAAGATGCCGTGGGTGTAGGCCTCGGTCAGCCGCTCGGGCGTCAGTTCGCCGCCGGCCGCGAGCAGGCCGGGGGCGTCCGAGCCGGCAGGCAAGGCCAGGCGCGTGTCGGGCAGCGGTGTGCGGGCGTCGCGCAGCCAGGGGATCAAGGCGGCAGCGCTCCGGTCAGGCGGGCAGCGTGGCGCCGGCGCCGGCATCCACCGGCTTCTTCTGGGTGACGCCCACGCCATGCCGCACCGCGATGATCTCGGCCAGGATTGACACCGCGATCTCGGCCGGCGAATTGCCGCCCAGGTTCAGCCCGATCGGGCCGTGCAGGCGGTCGATCTCGGCGGGAGACAGGTCGAACATCGCGAGCCGCTCGCGGCGTTTCGCGGTGTTGCTGCGCGAACCGAGCGCGCCGACGTAGAACGCGGGCGATTTGAGCGCTTCGAGCAGCACCATGTCGTCGAGCTTCGGGTCGTGCGTGACGGCCACCACGGCGCTGTGCGGGTCGAGCTGCATCTCGAGCGCCAGGTCGTCGGGCATCGCCTTGCTGAACTGCGTGCCGGGCACGTCCCAGGTGAGGTGGTATTCCTCGCGCGGGTCGCAGCAGGTGACTTCGAAATCGAGCGCCAGCGCCATCTGCGCCAGCACGCGCGACAGCTGCCCGGCACCGATCACCAGCAGCCGCCAGCGCGGGCCGAACAGCGCGCGCAGCCGGCGGCCGTCGAACGCGAAGCCGTCGCCGCGCGACGCGGCCTCGATCTGCACGGCACCGGTGTCGAGGTCGAGCAGGCGGGCGACCAGTTCATGCCGCTGCGTGCGTGTCAGGATCTCGTCGACCCAGCCGGTGCCCTGCAGCGGTTCCTGCACCAGCCGCAGGTTGCCACCGCAGGGCAGGCCGAAGCGGGCGGCTTCTTCCTTCGTGACGCCATAGGTGATGAGTTGCGGCCGGGCGACGCGCTCGCCGGTGCGCACGCGTTCGATCAGGTCGTCTTCGACGCAGCCGCCGGAGACCGAGCCGACCACCAGCCCGTCGTCGCGCATCGCGAGCAGCGCACCGGGCGGCCGCGGCGCCGAGCCCCAGGTTTCGAGCACGGTGACCAGCCAGACGGCGTGGCCGGCGGTCCGCCACTGGCGGGCCTGGGTAAGGACTTGCAGGTCGAGGCTGTCCATGGCGGCGTGGGGTACAGGAGAGGCGCGATCCTATCGCGTGGGCGAATCGGTTGCCGGAGGCATCGCGTTGACCAAGCTGTTGTCAATGTCTGCCGTGGCGCACGTCATGCACCGTACATCAGAACGTTGAGACGTTTCTGCATCAGGGGTGACTAACCAGTTCTCATCAAAACCTCAGCAAGGATTGAAATTCCATGAATAGAATTGGCCAGAATTTGCGCCCAACACACTCCTCATCGACCGATAGTTTGTATTTCGCCCGCCGAGTTCATGATCTGCGAAGGAAATTCAATGCTGCAAAAGACTATGAAAGTCTGCGGGGTCTGGTGGCGTTGAAAGACGAAATGCGGGAAATCTCCTGCTCATCGAGCCCCCAAGCGGTCGAGTTGGTCGTGGATTGGTTGAATTCACTGTGGGAGGTCTACAAAAAAAATTCTCCTGACAGGGAGGACATTTTCTGCGATGTATGTGAATTGATGGAATTGAGTGCTGAGCAACCATTGCTAGGCGCATATTCGTCGTCGCAATTCCAGAATGTTGGCGAGCTATTGATCGCCGTGCGACAGCATGCGACGGAGCCGCAACTTCAGGCCATGGAGGATTTGCTGACGCGCTTTGCGCATAGAGAAGCGTCAGAATCTGGTCCGTTGATCAGCAGCTGCGAAGGTTCGAGCCCATTGATGGAGAAAATGCGCCGGGCCGTCGATAGCTCTGATCCGATGGCTGTGATTCGCATCGGAAAGGAGGTTGTCAACAGCAACTTGGAAGCTTGCGAGAAATTGTCTATTCTGAAACAGATGGATTGTATTCAGTGGAAGAGTGATTGGATTATTTGTAATAATTCTGTCTTGGTGCGTCGCGAATTTAATAGATTGGTCTCTATTGTTCGAGAATCAATCGATGGTTCAGGTCAAGCGCCGGAAATTATCTTGCCCGTGCCCGTGCCCGTGCCCGTGCTGCGTGCTGAGATCCCGAAGGATTTCGATTATTTCAGGCGCCGCATGAACACGGCGCTCTCTGGGGCTCATGCACAGCACGCTCTGGAGGTGACGCGCGAAATAGTAAACAGCAATCTGGAGTTTGAGGATAAATATAATATCTTGTATGCAATGGGGCTGGGGGTGCTCGATCCGGAAGTGAGCCTTCAAGGTTATCTGTCTGAGTTGGCAGAGTTCAAGAATATTCGCGATGAATGGATGAAAAACGTTTAGGAAAGGGTGGCTTCAGCAAGTGAGCAATAGCAGAACTGCTGCTTCTGCGCCAGCAAACTGGCGAAGAGGGCGTGGGCGGATGTTCAGAGGTTGCCGGCGTCTACGCGCTTGCCGATCACCGTCACGGCCGGCATCTGGACCACCGGCAGGCGGGCTTCGGCGCCGGCTTTGGCGCGGGCCGCGGTGTGGGCTTGCGCCGCGAAACCGAGCGACGCGGTGGCGAACAGGGCGAAGGCAAAGGCGACGGCGGAGAGGCGGCTGGTCATGGTGGGCTCCTGGTGTGGCGTGGTGGGCAGCAAGGGGGCTGCGATGGAGTGGACTCTAGGAGTCCGCCCCTCGCACGCCCAGCGGCTTGCGACCAACTGCCGGAAAGCGGTGACCAGCTGCGGTGCCGGCCGATGGCCCCCATCCACAACTCACCCACAACTCACCGGCTGCGCCGATACGCCTCCGTCACATCCCCCTCCATCCGGTACCCCGAGGTCCCGAGCGCCGTGTCGCTGAAGGCCGCGTGGATCGTGCCGCTGACCCACAGCGCATCCATCGTGCGCACGCCGGCCAGCGGCTTCGCGAGCTTCACGTGGATGGTCTGGTTGGCCGGCGGCGGCGGCACGTGGATGCAGGCGCCGAAGTAGGGCACCAGCAGGAACTCGCGCAGCTGGTCGCTCTCGCCTTCCAGCGGCACGACGAAGCCGGCGATGCGCACGCGCTGCTGGTCCATCGCCGCATTGGTCGGCGCGTTGTTCCAGGCGCGCTTCAGCCGGTCGAGCGCCGCCTGCGCGCGCGGGTCGCCGTCGCCGAACATCCGGAAGCTCAGCGCCTGCACGTCCTTCATCGGGTCCCAGTCCTTCGGCGTCAGGTCCTCCCAGGTCGTCAGCTTGTAGCCACCGGCCACCGCGGCGCTCGCGGCGCGTGCCGCGACCGCGGGGGCCAGCTTGTCGCCGATGCGGTAGTCGGCCGCATCGGTCTTCGGGCTGTCGGGCACCTTCGGGCCGTCGGCCGCATCGCTGCAGGCGCCGCACAGGGCCAGCAGGGCCGCGAGCACGCCACTCCAGATCGTCTTCATCAGGATTCCTTTCATCACAGGCGCGGCGTCAAGCCGTCCGACAACGACAGACGGCAGGCCCGCCACGCCGGCAGCACCCCCGCCACCAGGCCGGCGGCCAGCACCAGGCCGATCAGCTTCCATTCGCCCACGCCCGACACGCCGGGCGCCGGCGCGCTGCCGAACTGCCCCTGCAGCCACGGCCCGGCCAGCAGCGACAGGCCGGCCAGCAGCGCGAGCGCGGCCGCGGTGCCGAGCCCGGTCGCGCCGACGCTCTCGGCCACCAGCAGCGCCGCGATGTGGCGCGGCCCTGCTCCCACCGAGCGCAGGATCGCCAGCTCGCGCCGCCGCTCGTTCAGGCTCGCGAGCACCACCGCCACCAGCCCGGCCAGCCCGACCACCAGCACCAGCGCCGACACCGCGAGCAGCGTGCGCTCGACGATGCCGACCACCTGCCACAACTGGTCGAGCGCGACGCCGGGCAGCACCGCGAGCAGCGGTTCGCCGTCGAACTCGTTGATCTCGCGCTGCGCCCGGAACACCGCGCCGCGCTGGTCCAGCCCGACCAGCACCGCGGTGATCGTCTTCGGCGTCAGGTCGAACTTGCGCACCACATCGGGCGCGATCGCCAGGCCCGGGATCGGCGCACCACCCTGCCAGTCGAGGTGGATCGCCTCGATCGCCTGCAGGCTGACGTGCACCGTGCGGTCCACCGGCGTGCCGGTCGGCGCGAGGATGCCGACGATGGTGAACGGCTTGTCGGCATGCTCGGTCAATCCCTCTCCATTGTTGCCACCGCCGCTGCCGTGACTCAGCGTGATGCGCTGCCCGATCGCGTAGTGCAGCGAGCGTGCCACCTCGGCACCGACCACCGCCTCGAACACGCCGTCGACCGTGCCGCTGAAGGCGCGGCCTTCGGTCACCACGAGCGGCCGCCGGTAGCCGTAGCGGAAGTGCTCGAAGTAGCCGGTGCTCGTGCCCAGCACCGCGAAGCCCCGGTGCGAATCGCCGAGCGACAGCGGGATCGTCCACGCGACCCCCGGCCGTTTCGCCAAGGCCTCGGCGCTGCTCCAGCGGATGTTGTTGGTCGCCTCGCCGAGCCGGAACACCGCGTACAGCATCAGTTGCACCGGGCTCGTGCGAGCGCCCACCACCAGGTCGGTGCCGGACACCGATTGCGCGAACGCCTCGCGCGCCGCGAGCCGGCTGCGCTCGACGCCCAGCAGCATCGTGACCGACAACGCGATCGCGGCGATGGCCAGGCCGAGCGTCGCGCGGCGGTTCCAGGCGCTCGCGAACGCGATCTTCAGCAGCGGCTTCATGCAGCCTCCTGCTGCAGCGTGGCGGCGCGGTTCAGCTCGGCCAATGCCACCTCGCGCGTGAAGTGCGCGGCCAGCCTCCGGTCATGGCTGACGAACAGCAGCGTCGCCTGCGCGGCCGCGCACTCGCGCAGCAGCAGCTCGATGAAGCGCTGCTGCGTGGCTGCGTCGAGGGCAGAGGTCGGCTCGTCGGCGATCACGAGCTCGGGCCGGCCGAGCAGCGCACGCGCCGCGGCCACGCGCTGCTGCTGGCCGACCGAGAGCTGCGTGGCCGGGCGCGCGAGCAGCACGCGCGGCAGGTCGAGCGCCTCCAGCAGGCGGCGTGCCTCGTGCGCCAGGTCGCCGTCGGAGGCCGACAGCGCCCGCTGCGCGCGCAGCGCCGAGAAGCGGCACGGCAGCAGCACGTTGTCGAGCACGCTCAGGTAGGGCACCAGGTTGAACTGCTGGAACACGAAGCCGACGTGGTCGACGCGGAAGCGGTCGCGCGCCGCGCCGGGCAGTGCCGACACGACCTGGCCGAGCGCGGTCACACGGCCGCTGTCCGGAACCAGCACGCCGCCCAGCAGCCCGAGCAGCGTGCTCTTGCCGCTGCCGCTCGGGCCGTGCAGGAAGACGCGTTCGCCGGGCTGCACGCTGAAGTCGTCGATGTCGAGGCAGGGCGGCAGCGCGGGCTTCCAGCGGAAGCGCAGCTGCTGCACCTGCAGGATCGGCGCGGTGCTCACCATGTGACGCTCCGGCGGCCCGGCAGCAGGTCGAGCGCGCGCTGGCCCGACGGCGCGGCGACCTGCACCTTGAGCCGGCGCAGGCCGGGGAAGTGGCGCATCAGGTCGACGTCGACGCCGGTCAGCGCCTGCGGGGTGTCGCAGGTCCAGCTGAAATCGGCATCGAGGTCGGCGTGGCCGTCGCCATCGGCTGGCGTTGTCTCGATGGATTCGCCGAGCGCGGCCGATGACGCGAGCCGCACGCCGGTCGCACGGCAATGCGCCGCGGCGGCCGGCGTGAACACGCTGGCGGTGTCGCGCAACGTTCGCGCCATCTGGCGCACTGCCGTGCGTTGCGCGTCGGTGCGCGGTGCGTGCTCGAAGCCGAGCAGGTTGTCGAGCGGACTCTCGAGGCTGATCTGCAGTTGCGGGTCGTCGACGACGATGCGCAGTTCGGCGACGCCGTGCACATGCGCGCCGGGCTCGTGGGCCTGGGTGTGAACAGCGGCAAAGGTGGAAGCCAGCGCAATGCAGGCTGGCAGCAGGGAATGAATCTTCATGACGCGTGTATCCGGTGGGCCCGCGGCGACAGCGCACGGGCAGGCACAAAGGCACGCGGCCCAGCGGCCGCGGCGCAGGTTCAGGACAGCGTCGAAAGGGGAGGGGCGCGACTCAGGTAGGCCGACTCGAAGCGCGCATCCCGCGCGGTGACCGGTGCGGCCGCGGCCAGTTCGAAGCGAGCCGACGAGCCGGTGGGTGTCGCCACCTGCGGCGTGGCCGGGTGGTCGAGCTGGGCGAAGGCCAGGCACTGCGCGCACAGCGCGTCGATGTCAGTCGCTTGGGCCGAACTCGCGTGGGACGAGGCCGCCGCCACCGATTGCCGCTGGTGGTCCAGCGCATGCCCCAGCACATGCAGCACCGCCTGCTGCTGGCTGAACACCAGCAGCAGCGCGAGCAGGGCGCGCCAGACGACACGGGAAGCGGACATGGCCGACAGTATGACGGCGCGTCGAATGTCAGACCGTGTCGGTCGGTGTCTCCAACAGCTGCGCCGTGCGGCGCACATGGCCGAGCCGCGGCATCACGTACTGCATCGACGCCCGGTGCGGCTCGGCGAGCTGCGCGCTGCACACGTCCTCGGCGATCACCAGTTGGTAGCCGAGCTCCCAGGCGGCACGCGCCGTGCCTTCGACGCCGATGTGCGTGACGATGCCACCCAGCACCAGCGTCGTGATGCCGCGCCGGCGCAGCTGCAGGTCGAGCTCGGTGCCGTGGAAGGCATTCCACTGGCGCTTGACGATCTGCAGATCGCCGGGCGCGCTCGGCAGTGCCTCGGGGTCGTCCCACCAGTGCGCCGGCAACCCGCCGGGCGGCAACGGTGCCGGCTGGTCGGTGGTCTGCGTCAGCAAATCGGAGAAGCCGGCATGCCAGCCGACCTTCACGCGCACCACCAGCGCGTTGTACGCGTGGAAGCGCTCGGCCAGCGCGGCGGCGTTCGCAAGCACCGTGGCACTGTCGTGCGGCGCACGGCCGAAGCCGACGATGCCTTGCTGGAGGTCGATCAGCACGAGCGCGGTGCGGGCGGGGTCGAGAAACTTGGAGTCAAGAGATAGCATGGGATCCTTCAGGGCCTGATATGTGAGGGTGTCCTCGCAAAATTAATTCTATGAGGAAGTCCTCACAAAAGTCCAGCGTGCTCGACGAGGGCGAAGCCGCGCCCGTCGAGCGTGTGCGCCGCCAGCGCGGGCACCAGCGCGTCGAGGTGCTGCTCGCCGCCGCGGCCCAGGTGTTCGACGAGAAGGGCTACGACGCCGCGACGATGACCGAGATCGCGGCGCGCGCCGAGTCGTCGATCGGCTCGCTCTACCAGTTCTTCCCGACCAAGCCCGGCGTGGCGCAGGGCGTGATCGCGCTGCAGGCCGATGAACTGCGGCAGCGGCTCGCGGCGATGGCCGAGGCGAGTGCCGGCTGGGATGTCGATGCGCTCAGTGCGCGGCTGGTGGTGGCGCTGATCGAGTTCCGCGCGGCCCACCCGTCGTTCGCGCGGCTGGTCGATTCGCCGGGCGCGCCGGCCGCGCAGGTGCAGGCGGTGCGGCAGGCGATGCGCGTGCAGCTGGCCGAGATCCTCGCGCCGCATGCGCCCGGGCTCACGAAGGCCCGGCTCGCCGCGGTGGCGGTAGCGGTGCAGCAGGTGATGAAGGCGGCGGTCACGCTGAACACCGAGGCGGCGCCGGGCACGCGCGCCGCGCTGGCCGAGCTGAAGGAGATGCTGCGCGTCTATCTGCGCGCGGCGCTGCAGGCTTGAACCCGGTCTGAATCGATCTGAATCAGGCGGCCAGGTCCAGCCACAGATCGACCTTCGGCGCGTTCGGGTCGCGCGGTTTCCGCCGGCGGTTCTTCAGGCCGTTGCCGAAGGTGGCGATCGGCGTCGTGATGCGGCGCAGGTCGTCGAGCACCGCATCGGTCGGTGGCGCCAGGCGCGTCGATGTCACCGGCACCGACGTTGCCGTGAAGAGTTCACGCGGCAGGAACAGGGAGTCGCTCATGGGGGCCTCGCTCGTTCTGTGATCACGGCCACGAGTTTGCGGCCGGCGTGCTTCAGCGGCGCTTCGCTTCGGGTTTCATTTGTTGCGCGGTCCGCGACTTCCGGGCATAACGGTGAGGCGCTCAAGCAAACACACGCACAGGCCGGCATGCCGGCCGATCAGGGAGGTGGCGTGGGGACAAGCCATGACGTCGCCGTGCCGGTCATCGGGCACGACTCAGCGGCCGTATCCGACGACGACGGCCCGGCGTTCCTGCCGGACCAGGCGGCGAGCCCGGCGCAACGCCGGCGCGCCACGGCCATCATCGCGGTCTCCGCGCTGCTGTTCATGGCCTTGGCACCGTTTGCAAAGGTCAAGCTGGCGCCATTCCCCAGCTTCATCGCGCTCTACGAGACGGCAGTCGTCGTCAACGACCTGATCACGGCCGTGCTGCTGTTCGGCCAGTCGCGCGTGCTGCGGGCTCGGCCGCTGGCGGTGCTGGCGAGCGGCTACCTGTTCGCGGCCTTGCTGGTGGTCGGCCATGCGCTGAGCTTTCCGGGGCTGTTCACGCCGGAAGGCCTGCTGGGCGCGGGGCCGCACAGCACCGCGTGGATCTACCTGTTCTGGCACCTCGGCTTTCCGCTGTTCGTGCTGGCCTATGCGTGGCCGACGCGTGGGCCGTCGCAAACGCCGCGCGTCGAACGGCAGCGGCCGTTCACGGTGCCGCTGTTCACCGTCGCGCTGGCGTTGGCCCTGATCGCGCTGGCGACGGTTGGCGCACCGCTGCTGCCGGCGGTGATGCAGGGCTCGCAATCGACGCCGCTGTTGCGCGGCATGGTCGGGATCATCTGCGTCGTCACGGTGCTGACGCTGGGCCTGTTGTGGAAGCAGCGCCGCCCCTCGGTGCTCGACCGCTGGCTGATGGTGGCGCTCTGCGCCTGGCTGTTCGACACCGCGTTGTCCGCGATGCTCAACGGCGGCCGCTACGACCTCGGCTTCTACGCCGGCCGCCTGTACGGCCTGCTGACCTGCAGCGTCGTGCTGTACGAGCTGCTGCTCGAGAACGGGATGATGTACGTGCGCCTCGCGCAGGCACATGCCGACGAGCGCCGGCGCGGCCGCGAGCTGGCTCAGGCGCGCGACCAGGCGCAGGCGGCCGATGCGGCAAAAAGTTTGTTCCTCGCGAGCATGAGCCACGAGATCCGCACGCCGATGAACGCCATCATCGGCCTGACCCAGCTGGTGCTCGACGGCCGGCTCGACGAGCAGCAGCGCGGCCACCTCGCCAAGGTGCAGACCTCGTCGAAGGCGCTGCTCTCATTGCTCAATGACATCCTCGATTACTCGAAGGCCGAGGCCGGCCGGGTGGTGCTGGAGAGCGAGGAGTTCAGCCCCGAGGAGACGATCGAGAACGTCGGCAACCTGTTCGCCGTCAAGATCGAGGAGGCCGGGCTGGAGCTGGTGTTCGAGATCGACGAGGCGATCCCGCAGCGCCTGCTGGGCGACTCGCTGCGGCTGACGCAGGTGCTGAACAACCTGGTCGGCAATGCGATCAAGTTCACGTCGCGCGGTGAGATCGTCGTCAGCGCTGCGCTGCTGTCGCGCGACGAGAGCGGGGTCGAGCTGCGCTTCGGCGTGCGCGACACCGGCATCGGCCTGACGCCGGAGCAGGCGGGGCAGCTGTTCCAGGTGTTCAGCCAGGCCGAGCGCAGCACCGCGCGCCGCTACGGCGGCACCGGGCTGGGTCTCGCGATCTGCAAGCGGCTGGTCGAGCTGATGGGCGGCACGATCGAGGTCCGCAGCACGCCGGGCGAGGGCAGCCTGTTCACGTTCAACGCGCGCTTCGGCCTGGCGCGCGAAGCTGCCGAGCGCATCGACCTGCATGCGATCCGCGGCATGCGCACGCTGGTGCTGGACAACCAGCCGACCGCGCGCGTGGTGCTGCAGCAGGTGCTGCAGAGCTGGCGCTTCCAGGTGGGCAGCGCGGCGTTCGCCGCCGACGCGCTGCACAAGCTCAAGCGTGCCGAGGGGCAATCGCCGTACGAGCTGCTGCTGCTGGACTGGCGATCAGCGGATCTCGAGTTCGTGCACCAGGCGCGGCGCCTGATGGCCGAGCGCGGTGCGCCGGAACTGGCGATCGTCGCGATGGCGACGCCGCACACGCTGGAGCGGGTCAGCGAGGCGCTGGGCGGGCTGCCGCTGACGGGCGTGCTGAGCAAGCCGGTCACGCCGTCGCGGCTGTTCGACACGGTGGTGCGCCTGCAGCGCGGCGACCAGGCGCCGAGCACGCCGGCGGTGTCGCGAACCGCCGGCTATGCCGAACAGCTGAAGCCGCTGCGCGGCGCGCGCGTGCTGCTGGTCGAGGACAACCTGGTGAACCAGCAAGTGGCGCTCGCGTTCCTGGCGCTCGGCGAACTGGAGGTGACGGTCGCGAACAACGGCCTGGAGGCGGTCGAGTGGGTGCGCAAGGCGCCCTTCGACCTGGTGTTGATGGACATGCAGATGCCGGAGATGGACGGCCCGCAGGCGACGCGCGTGATCCGCCAGCTGCCGCAGGGCGCCGAGCTGCCGATCATCGCGATGACGGCTGCGGCGATGGACGAGGATCGGCAGGAGTGCTTCGCTGCGGGCATGAACGCGCATGTCAGCAAGCCGATCGATCCGCAGGATCTGGTTGCGGCGCTGCTGGAATGGGTGCCTGATTTTTCGCTGGGTGTGGCGCGGCGCGGCGGGTGAGGGGATGGGCTGGGGGCTCATGCTGGGGCGGTCCGCGCCCCCCACCCGGGGGGCGCGGACTCCACGAAGAAGATCGGCTTCGTGGGTGCATCGCCAAACTCCCGCCACTCACTTCGTTCGTTGTGGTCAGACAGTGGCGATGAGTCAGTCTACGAAGCGCGCTGGCGCGCGCCACCCACGAAGCCGATCTTCTTCGTCGCCCCAGAAATCGCCCCCAACCCATCCCCTCACCCGCCGCTAACCACCAGCGGCTCTTGTTGGGGAAAAAGACTGAAGTGACCTACGAGCACGCGAGCGAACGTGCCTTTGCCGCGGCAACGGAATCAGTCCGCCTCCGAGCAAAAATCTCCGTCTGCAACGAGGCACTGCCCCGGCTCGCTGTCCGATGCGATCGCCCCGCCACGCGTGACGATCCGGCTGCTCGACAGCCGCTTCGCCTCGGCCGTCGGCAACAGCACCCACATCTGCCCGCGGTGCTTCGTGCTGCGGGCGTTCTGCCCGGCCTCCGAGCCGAAGCCCCAGAAGTAGTCGGCCCGCACCGCGCCGCGGATCGCGCCGCCGGTGTCCTGCGCGAACACCAGGCGCTGCACCTGGATCGCCGAGCCCGACGGCGCCGGCGCGCTGAGGAACACCGGGTAGCCGAGCGGCGTCACCCTGGGATCGACCGCCACCGATCGCCCCGCCGTCAACGGCACGCCCAGCGCGCCTTGCGGCCCTTCGCTGGCCGGCCGGTCGGCCACCGGCTTGAAGAACACATAGCTGGGATCGGACACCAGCCGCCCCTGTGCGACCCGCGCCAGGGGCTTGGCCGACGCTGCTGCAGCGGCCGGCTTGGCACCGCCCAGCAGCTGATCAACCAGGCTGTCCGATGCGCCACCGCGCGGTGCGGCCGCCGCCGGCACCGCCTTGCCGCCGCGCGTGACGACCGGCGCTTCCTCCGCAACCGCGTCATCCTCCAGCACGAACTCCTGCGGCTGTTCCGCCGCCGCACCGGTCCCGCGTGTGACGACCTTCGTGCTCTTCACCGCCGCCACCCGCAGCGGCTTGAACGGGTGCCCGTTCTGCTCGGCGTACTGCACCCGCAGGATGCTGCCGTCGGGCAGGCGGATGCGACCCGAGCCCTGCACCTGCATCGCATACAGCGCCAGACCGTCGGCGACCCACGCGATCACCGGCGCGCCGATGTCCTGCGGCAGGTTCAGCGCCTCCAGCTCGGCACGGGTGTAGTAAGGCTCGGCGCGCGCGCCGGACCCGCTGCCGGCCAGCCGCACCCGCAGCCGGCGGTCACGGTCGTCCAGCTCGAAGCGGCGCAGGTCCATCGCGTAGCTGCCGGCTTGCGGCGCCGGCAGCACCACCAGCTGGTTGCCGTCCGGCCGCACCGCGATCACGCCGCGGCGTTGCGCCTTCGGCACCCGCGACCAGTCGATCGTGTACAGGTCGCGCGGCACGCCCAGCACCGGCACGTTGTAGACGGCGCTGCGCTGGCGCTGGCCTTCGAGCAGCGGCTCGAAGTAGCCGGTGATGTCGCCCTCGCGGCTCGCGTCGGTGTTCAGGATGCGCAGCAGCGAGAAGCGGCTCTCGAAGAAGCCGCGTATTGCCGTCGTTCCGGCTGCGGTGTCTCCAGCCGGCACGCGCCGTGACGCGTCGCAGATCTCGCGCCATTCGTCGCGCTTCTGCAGCACCTCGCACGAATTGCGGAACGCACCCCAGCCGGCGCGCAGGTCGTCCTGCTGCCAGCCCGGCAGCTCGTCGAAGTTGGCGAGCTTGAAGACGGCGTTGCGGGTGCGCACCTCGCTCGGTGCCGCCACCCGCGCGACCCCCGATTTCGGCGTCGCGACGCCCGGCGTGCCGCCCGCATTGGCCAGCGGCGCGGGGGCCCCGGCCGAGGCCGTGCC
>NZ_JBFULV010000106.1:0-20828 GCF_054049715.1 Rhizobacter sp. P5_C2
GGTGAGGGAGCAGGAGACGGCGCCGGTGCGGGCGCGGGCGCCGGCGTGCCACCGCCCACCGGCGACGGCGCGGGTGCGTCGTCATTGCCGCCACCGCAGGCGGCGAGCACCAGCAAGGCGCTCAGCGCGATTCGGCGGGAACGGAAGAGGGTGTCGTTCATGGGCGTGGTGGTGTCAGGTCAGAAGCGGGTCGCGAGACCCCACTGCACGATCGTCGCGTCGAAGGTGTCGATGCCGGGCGAGCCCTTGCCGCCGATGCGCCAGTCCGAGCGCTGCTGGTAGCGCTCGAGCTTCAGGTCGGTGGTCCAGTTGCCCAGGTGCAGCTCCAGCTTCAGCCCGAGCGTGATGCCGCCGAAGGCCGACAGCCGCTGGTCGGCCGACGAGAACTGCGGCGTGCCGACCGGTCCCGGGTACACCGCGGTGTCGGCCACCGGGTCGTAGTAGAACGACGCGGCGTTCTGCGTGTAGTAGCGGAACGACGGCGTCACCGAGAACAGGTCCGACACCGGCTGCACCCACGCCGTCTCCAGCGTGTTGGAGCGGATGCCGAAGGTGTCGCTGTAGTAGCGGTAGCTCGCGCGCAGCGTGCCCGACACTGACTCGAAGTGGTGGTTCCAGCGCAGCATGCCGATGCTCGCATCGCGCTCGCGCGGCCGGTGGTCGTACAGCTTGTAGGGGTCGTCGAAGTAGCCGCGGCCCACCGAGTAGGTCAGGCTCAGCTGCGCGATGTCGCGCGGCGACAGCGCCTGCGTCACGCCCAGCGTCAGCTCCGAGGTGTTCTTGCGCTCGTCCACCACGATCTCGTTGACCGGGTCGATGCGGTCGCGCGTGCCGGCGATGCCGATGTTGAACGTGGTGTTGTTGTCGGCGGTCGAGATGCGGCCCTCGAGCGACATCGCGCTCGACTTGTAGTCGTGCTCGCTCGAATGCGCGGTGCCGAGCGCGAGCGCGCCGCGCTCGAAGTAGCGCGTCACCTTCAGGTCGCCGGCCTTGCGCTTGTCTTCCATGCCCGGCGAGCGCGAGGCGCCCGACACGTCGCTGTAGTAGCGCGGCGTCGCGCCCGACACGTCGTCGATCACGCCCGAGCCCTCGACCGACCAGCGGCCCATCGGCACCAGCAGGTACAGCGACGGCGCCTTCACGGTGATGCGGTTCAGCCGGCTGCCTTCGCTGCCGTCGTAGTACGGGTAGCGCACGTTGACGGCCTGGCTGTCCTTGTACTGCAGGTACTTGAACGCGATCAGGCCGTGCTCGGGCGGGTCTTCGGCATGCGCCGCACCCGCGGCCAGCACGCCCGGCAGCGCGATCGCCGCGGCCACGAGGCTGCCGACGCGTTGGCTCTTAGTTGCAGCCACAGCCACCTCCGCCGACGCCGGAGCCGCCCGAGGCCGCTTCCTTGCTGTTCAGGATGTGCACGTCGAAGCGGCCTTCGAGTGCGTCGCCACCGAGCGTCATCTCGGGCTTCGCGAGCAGGCCCTTCTCCCACGGCTGCGGCGGCTGCAGGACGGAACAGCCGCCGAGGCCCACGGCGAGCGCGAGCACGAGTGCGGTGGCGAGAGGCTTCTTCATGGCCATCACTTCAGTGCCGCAACGATGGCGTCTTCAAGCGCCTTGCGTTCGTCATCGCGGAAGCCGGCATGCATCTGGACGACCTTGCCGTCGGCGCCGATCAGCACCGAGGTCGGCATGCCCTTGATGCCGTAGCGCTTCGGCGTGTCGCCCTGCGCGTCGAAGGCCAGCACGAAGGTGGCCGGTACCTCGGCCAGGAACTTGTCGGCATCGGCGCGCTTGGAATCGAGGTTGATGCCGACGATCTGCAGCCCCTTCGCGCCGTACTTCGCCTGCATCTCGTTCATCCACGGGAACGACTGCTTGCACGGGCCGCACCACGAGGCCCAGAAGTCGAGGTACACGACCTTGCCCTTCATGGCACCCAGGTTCACCGCGCCGCGCGAGCCGTTCAGCTGGAACTCGGGCGCCGCCGTGCCGGCGTCGATGGCGGCCGCGGGCAGCGCGGCGAAGAGGCTGGCGCACAGGGCCAGCGTGAGGGCGGAGAAGCGGTTCATCAGAGCGTTTCCTTGGCGAAAGACACAGAAGCGGGATTCAGTGAAGCAGCGCTGCGACGGCGCAGCTGCAGCGCCGCGATGGCCAGCACCAGCAGCGCGAGCCAGCGGGCGTCGAGCGCGCCGGCGCCTTCGTTGGTCGACGGGGTGTCGGCCTGCGCCGACAGCGGCACCTGGGTGGTCTGGCCGGCCGCCGACGTCACCTTCAGCGTGCCCTGCATCGCGCCGCCCGTGCCGGGGGCGAACACCACCGTCACCGTGCACGATTTGCCGGCGGCCAGCGTCCACGGCACGCCCGGGCAGGCGTCAGCCGCCGAGCCGGACGCGACGATGAAGCCTGCCGTCGTCGTGACGGCCGAGATCGTCGCGGTGGTCGCCGAGCTGTTGGCGATGCGCACCGTCAGCGGCTCGCTGCGGTCGCCGGTGCGCACCGAGGTCGAGCGGTAGTCGAGGGCCGTCGGCGTCACGGCGAGCGTGCCGGTGGCCGGTGTGTCGGGCGGCGTCGTGCCGCCGCCACCACCACCGCCGGTGTCCGGCGGCGTGGTGCCCCCACCGCCACCGGTGTCGGGCGGCGTCGTGCCACCGCCCCCACCGCCGGTCGAGCCCGCCACGCCGCTGCCGCTCAGCGCGACCTCCGGCGGGTTGCTGCCGCTCGATGCGACCAGCAGCACCGCGCTGCGCACGCCGGCCACGTCGGGCACGAAGCTCACGATCACTGTGCAGCTCGCCGCCGCGGCCAGCGTCACGCCGCCCACGCAAGTGCCGCCGCCGACCGAGAAGGCCTCGGCCTGCGCGCCCGAGGTGCCGATCGACGACACCGTCACGGGGCCCGGCCCGTTGTTCACCAGCGTCAGCGGGCTGCCCACCGCCGTCTTGCCGACCTCGGTCGATGCGAACTGCAGCGAGTTGGTGTTGCCCGACCAGGCCAGCACCGGCAGCACCGCCGTCGTGCCCTGGCCGGTCAGCACCACGCTGTTCGGCGAGCTGAACGCGTTCGACGTGATCGTCACCGTCTCGGCCGCGTTGTCGGTCGCCGGCGCGTAGGTCACCGTCAGCGTGCAGCCGATGCCCGGCGCAAGGCTGGCCGCGCAGTCGTGCGTTGCCTTGAACTCGGTCGAGCTGCTGACGATGCTGGCGATCTGCAGCGCTGCGCTGCCGGTGTTCGACACCGTCACCGTGCGCGGCACCGAGCTCGTGCCCATCGACACCTGGCCGAAGCCGATCGCCGGTTGCGACAGCGTCAGCTCCGGCGACGCGATCGCGATGCCGACCCCACCGACCGACAGCGAAGCGGTGCCGCCGGGCGCGTTGCTCGCGATCTCGACGCTGGCCGAGCGCGGGCCGAGTGCACTCGGCTTCAGGGCCACCGTCACCGTGCAGGTGGCGGCCGGCACCACCGTCGCGGCGGCACAGGTGCCGCCGAGCACGATGTCGGCCGCGTTGGTGCCGCTCGCGCTGACCTTGCTGATCTTCAGGTCCGCCTGGCCGTTGTTCGTGACCGTCGCGGTGCGCGCGGCACCGGTGGTCGCGAGGCCTTGCGCCCCCAGGTCCAGCACGATCGCGTCCAGCGCCAGCCCGGGCTGGGCGTTCGCATTGCCGGTGCCGGCGAGCGACACCGCGGCGGCCGTGCTGCTCGCGCTGTGGCCGATCATCAGGCTCGCGGCGCGCGCGCCGGTGGCCGTCGGCTTGAAGCTGACGTCGATGAAGCAGTTGCTGCCGGCGGCGACGCTGCCACCCGCCTTGCAGGTCGAGGCCGAGGCGATCGCGAACTCCGAGGCCTGCGCGCCGCTCACCGCCAGCGTGTTGACCGTCAGCGCCGCGGTGCCGCTGTTGCCCAGCGTCACGCGCAGCGGGTCCGAGCTCGTGCCCACCGTCTGCGCGAAGGTCAGCGCGGTCGGCGACAGCGTCACCACCGGCGAGCTGTCGACGCCGGTGCCCGACAGCGATGCGGCGCTGCTGCCGGTGGCGCCGTTGTGGCCCACCGTCAGCGTGGCCGAGCGCGTGCCGGCGAGCGTCGGCTTGAAGCTCACGGTGACCGAGCAGGCGGTGCCGGCCGCGAGCGACGTGCCCACCGCGCAGGTGCCACCGCTCACCGTGAAGTCGCTGCCGGCGGTCAACGCGATGCTCTTCAGCACCAGCGCCGCGCCCGCGCCCACCGAGTTGTTGACCGAGAAGGTCTGCGCGGCGCTGGTGGTGCCCAGCGCCTGGCTGGTGAAGCTGATGCTGGACGGGCTGATCGACGGTGCCGGCTCCGGCGTGGTCGGCAGGTAGCTCGGCGTGCGGCCGAGCTGCTGGCCGATGTAGGCCGCCAGGTCGTTCAGCTGCGCGTCGGTGAGCTTGCCCGACAGGAAGGTCATCTGCGTGTTCTTCGGGATGATGCCCTTGATGTTGGACGCGCTCGTGCCGTTGGCGATGCGGTTCAGCGGGTTCGCCGGGATCGAGCCGTGGCACGCGCCGTTGTTGCAGCTCTGCTTGCCGGCGACCAGCGTGGTCGTGAACAGCATCTGGCCGTTGGTGGCGCTCTGTGCCAGCGCCGAGCCGGCGGATGCCAGGCCCAGCAGCGCGGCCGCCAGCGGCGGCGCGAAGAGGTGGAGGAAGGTGCGCTTCATCGCATCAAGCCTTCATCCACGGCAGGTCCTGCCCGGCCACCGACCAGATCGCGTCGGTGTGGTCGCCGTTGGCCCCGCGCACGTTCGGGTAGCCCCACGCGGTGGTGTTGACGTCGCTGGTGCTGACGCCCATCGCGCGCAGCACCATGCCCATCCACTGCGTGTACAGCAGGCCCGAGTACCAGTGCGGGTCCGACGACCAGTTGAACGAGTTCAGGTCGCGGTAGTCGAGCGACTGGCCGGTCTTGAAGTAGCCGCCGGCATCGCCGAGCGCGATGATCGGAATGCAGCGGTTGTGGTGGTGGCCCGGGTTGCCGCCGGAGCCGAGCTCGAAGCCGCTCGCGATCAGCGCCTTGTCGAACAGCGTCTTGCCGTCGGCCGTCTTCACCTGGTCCATCTTCGTGGCCATGTCGAGCATGCAGCTCTCGAACTGCAGCTGCACCGCGGCGTTGAAGCCGGCGCGCTTGGCGCTGTCGTCCAGCGCGTGAGCGTAGTCGTTGTGCCACGCGTGTTCCGGTTCCGGACCGAAGGTGTACGAGGTGGAACCGTTCACGTAGACGCGGCTGATGCCGGCCGAGAAGGCCGCCACCACGATGTCGTTCCACAGCTGCTCCACCTGCGCCTGGCTCGGCGGCTGGCCATAGAAGCCGGCCGCCGATTCCAGCGACGAGGTGTCGCTGGTCGGGCGCTGGAAGGTGCTGCTGACCGGCGTCTGCGCGAGCTTGCCTTCGACCTGGTTCAGCAGGTCGAGGTAGTCGCCGAGCCGCGACTTGCAGTCGGCCGAGCACGAGGCATCGGCCATCACCAGGTCGGCGTGTTCCTTCACGCGGTCGACCAGCACCGTCTTGTCGGTCGGCGTCGGCGTGCTGCCGCCACCGCCGGCGGCATTCTTGAACAGGCGGTCGAACAGTTTGACGTTGCTCTCGGCGGTCGGCGTCGTCTGCACGGTGGCCGTGCCGGATTTCGACAGCGACACCAGGTTGCGCACGATCGCCGGCTGCAGCACTGCGTTCGGGTAGAAGCTGCTCGCGCTGCCGAGCACCTGGTCGATGGTCGGGCTGGTGGCATCGCCGCCCAGCGTGCCGCCGCGGTTGTGGCCGCCGCTGACCGCGAAGTCGAGCCCGTTGATGATGTTCATGCGCGACAACATCCGCGCCGTCAGCTTCGAGCTCTTGGCCTGCAGGATGTCGCTGATCACCGTCAGGTCGCCCGAGGCCTTGGCGGCAGCCGCGAGCTGCGCCTGGCGGATCGTGATGCCGCCGTAGCTCTGCGTGGCCGCAGGCACCTGGTCGAGCAGCGGCCCGAAGAACTGGCTCTGGAACACGCCGTGCCAGGTGGTGGTGTGCACGAAGAAGCGTTCGGCCGATGCGGCCGCCTCGGTGGCGGCGCGCGCCTCGCGCGGCAGCAGCGAGGGCAGCAAGGGCAGGGCGAGCGCGGTGCCGCCGGCGCCGATCAGGAACTGCCGGCGTGACAAGGGGTTGAATGCGGGTTTCATTTCGCCCTCTGGATCGTGGTGAACTCGGTGCGCAGCGCGATCGAAGCGAACAGGCTGCGCAGGTTGGCGCCGTTGGCGGCCTGCACGCGCAGTGCTTCCATCAAGGCGCCGTCGGCGGCGGTCTCGGAACGGCCGAAGCTGTAGCGGACGTAGTTGCGTGCGAAGCAGCGCTCGAACTGGCCGCTGTCGAGGATGTATTGCTGGGTGGCCGCCGGCGAGCTGACGGCGCGCGACGAGCCATCGGCCAGCCGCACCAGCGCGGCGGTGTCGATCGGCTTCTCGCCGAGCAGCCCGCCCTTGTCATCGAGCACGCGCTCGGTCTGGCGCGCCCGGCCCAGCGAGTCGAAGCCCTCGAAGGCGAAGCCCCACGGGTTCATCTGCGTCTTGTGGCAGCCGATGCACGAGGTGCCCTCCATTTCGGTGACACGCTCGACGCGCTGACGCGTGGTCAGCACGCCCGTGAGGTCCGCCTTCGAGTTCGATTGGTCCATCGCCGGGGTCGGCATCGCTTCGCAGGTCAGCCCGAACAGCACGCGGCTGCCGCGCGAGATCGGCAGCGTCGTGTCGGTCGAACCCTGGGCGATGAAGCCGATGCGGGTGAGCAGGCCCACGCGCGAGGCTTCGGTGAACAGCGGCGGGGCGGTCTTGCCATCCCATACCGCGGTCTTGTAGAGCGAGGCGATGTCGGCCGTCTTCGCGTACGAATGGCGGTCGGTCAGCACCTGCTGCAGCGAGGCATTGCGCGCCGCCAGGTACGAGACCATGTCCAGCACCTCGTTGACCGCCGCATCGCGCGAGGTCGACAGCGGCTTGAAGCTGCCGGCGAAGGCGTCGAACTTCGGATCGCCCACCTTGCCGTCCAGCGCGACGAGTTCCTGCAGCCGGAACCACCCACCGAAGAAATCGCGCATCGCGCGGTCGGAGCGGCTGTCGGCCATCAGGCGCTGGATCTGCTGGGTGTAGACGGCCGGCTTCAGCAGCGAGCCGTCATCGGCCAGCGTGTTCAGCGCGGCGTCGGGCACCGAGTTCCAGAAGTGCAGCGCGAGCCGGGTGGCCTGCTCGTGCGCCGTCAGCGAGGTGCAGGTGGCGTTGGCATCGGTGGGCGTCTGGCCCTTCTCGACGACGAAGTAGAACTTCGGCGACGCGATCATCGTGCCCAGCACCTTGGCCACCGAGGCCTGGCTCGCGGCATTGCCGGCGGCGGTGCGGTAGACGTTGACCTCGGCATCGGTCAGCGGCTGGCGGAACAGCAGCCGGCCGGCCTTGCGGATGAAGCTCGTGACGCAGGCATCGGCGGTGCCGGTGCAGCTGCCGAGCAGCGTGTTCAGGCGCGTCGCATCAGCGGTCATCGACTTCGCCAGCGCCTCGGCGGTGTCATGCAGTGCGGTCACCTGGCGCAGGTTCACGCTCGAGTCCAAGCGTTCGTAACCTTTGTGCCGGGATGTATCGGGATTGACCGCGACGTCCGGTGGGAACTGCGTGGTGTCGCGCACCAGCGGCCCGACGCTCGCGGCGAGCGTGGCATCGCCGGTGAGCGCTGTCGTCACGTCAGTCAGCGCGTTGACGACCTGGTCGCGCGTCAGCCGGCGCGGCGCGCCGGGCGCGCTGCAGCCGGGGCCGGCGACGTCGCCCGGCGTCACCGCGGCGATCGTCACCGCGGCGATCTGCGCATGGGGATCGGTGCCGGCGGGCACGACCACGGGGTTGCCGGTGCTGCCTGTTGGCGGCGTGCCGGCAGCGGGCGTCGATTCACTCGAGTCGCCATTGCAGGCCGCGGCCAGCGCGGCGACACAGAGGGCTAGGAGGTGCGATCGCATGGTGCTCTCGGTTGGATGGCTTGTTGCGGGGCTTCGGGGCGCGATTCTGTTGAAAACGCTGCCAAGAGAATTGACGGAGGCGTGACTGAGATGTGGCTGTACGAGGAGAACAACGGCACGCAACCGGGCGCAACAGCTGTAACGGTGACGAGTTGAAACAGGCGTGCAGCGGCCTGCCGGCAGAATGCGAAGGCATCAAGACACCGGCATGTACCGGGGTCGGCACCAGTCGCAGAGGGAGTTGATGGACAACGAGGTGTTCGTTTTCGGCCGGTGCGAAGTTCGCGTCGCGACGCGCGAAGTGCTGCTCTCCGGGGCACAGCGGCCGATGGAGCCGCGGCCGTTCGAGCTGCTGGTCTACCTGATCCGGCACCGCGGGCGCATCGTCAGCAAGGACGAGCTGCTCGACAAGCTGTGGTCCTTCGATTTCGTCACCGCCAGCGTGATCGCCCGCGCGATCATGAAGATCCGCAAGGTGCTCGACGACGACGGCGACACCGGCGAGCTGATCAAGACGGTGCACCGCACCGGCTACCGTTTCATGGGCGAGGTGCGCGAGAAAGCGGTGCCTGCCGTGCCGGCCGTCGCGATGCCGGCTGCGCCATCGGCCGCTGCGGCCGCTGCGGCCGATGCCTTCCCCTCATCGTCCTCGGAGGCATCGGCGGCGTCGGGCGTGTCGGTGCCGACCACGCTCGCGCTGCTGCCCTTCGAGAACCGCACCGGCAGCGGCGACCTCGACTGGCTCGAGCTCGGGCTGCTGTCGCTGGTGGTGCGCGACCTCGGCGCCCACCCGCGGCTGCAGGTGACCTCGATCCCGTCGCTGCTGAACGCCTTGCAGGCGGTGCCGAAGGAGGCCGCCTTCGCCGATCGTGCGGACGACCTGACGCGGCTGCTCGCGGTGCGCCACGTCGCCCGCGTCGAGGTGCATGGCGGGCCGCTGCGCTTCGAGCTGCGCTGCACGCTGGTCGGCGAAGGCCGCACCGAGAGCACGATGCTCGCCGCCACCGGCCTGCCCAACCTCGGCCGCAACCTGGTGCGCTGGCTGGAGGGGCGCTTCTTTCCCGGCGAGGCCGCCGCCGAGCTGCAGGCGGATGCCGGCGACAGCGTGCTCGGCCGCGCGCTGCAGGCCATCGCCGAGCAGAAGTGGACCCTCGCGCTGGAGCTGCTGGCGACGGTGTTGCGCCTCGAGCCGGCGCACCTCGGTGCGCAGGTGGAGCGGCTGCGCGCGCTGGTCGCGCTCGACGACAACGCGGCTTTCGAACTCGGCGACGCGCTGCTGGCGCGCCTGCGCGAGGAGCCGAACCAGGCGGCCGAGGCCGCGGTGCATTTCGAGCTGGCGCAGGCCCATGTGCGGCGCCGCGTCAACGACAAGGCCAAGCACCACCTCGAGGAGGCGCTGCACAGCGCACCGGGCAAGGCGGCGCGCGAGTCGGTGATCTCGACCACGCTGCTGCGGGCCCACATCGCGATCAACGAGTTCGATTTCACCGTGGCCTCGGCCTTGGCCGACCGGGCCGAGACGCTGTGCAACGGCAATGGCAGCGTGTTCGACCAGCTGCGCATCCTGTCGCTGCGCATGGTGATCGAGGGCGAGACCGGCAGCATGGTGCAGGCGTGGACCCATGCGCGGCGTGCGGCCGCGCTGTACCGCGACCACGGCGTGCTGGTGGGCCAGGCGCGTGCCGAATGCAACGTCGCGAATGCGAGCGCGAGCCTGGGGCATTTCCGCATGGCCGAGGAGCACGGCGAGGCCGGCCTCGCGATCTCGCGCAGCCTGCAGGTGCCGACCGATTCGGCGGTGTCGGCGATGCTGCTGTGCGGCGTGTACCGGCAGCTGCGCAAGCCGGCGAGCCTGGCGCGGGTGCTGTCGATCCTGGAGGCGGTGGACACCGGCGATGCGCCGCGCAACGAAGGTTTCCGGCTGGTGGGCCGGGCGCACTACGCGCTGGCGATCGGCCAGGTCGGCGATGCGGCGTGGAAGCTGTCGCAGGCGGCCGACGAGGCGGCCGCGAAGGGGCAGGAGATGCAGCTGCATTTCGTGCTGCCGCTGCTGACCGGCGCGCTGATCCACGACGGGCAGCTCGACGCGGCCGACGAAGCCTGCCGCCGCATCGCCTCATTGACCAAGCTGGCGCGCGACCGCAACCTGCAGGGCGCGCTGTGGCACAGCCAGGCCCAGCTGGCGCTGGCGCGCGGCGACCGCGAGCGCGCGATCGCGCTGTTGCGCAAGGGGCGCGACGTGACGCCGCTCGGCTGGTGGAATGCGCACGCGCGGCTCGACGGCGCGTGGCTGTGCATCGAGCAGGGCCGCTCGACCGAGGCGGTGGAGCTGCTGCGCGGGCTGGAGACCTGGCTCGACGAGCACCCGGCCGGGCTGGCGCTGTCGGCGCGGCTCGCGCATGCGCAGGGCCGCACCGGCGAAGCGCGCGCGGCGCATGCGCGGCTCGCGGCGAGCATCGATGGGGCCTTGCCCGAGTGGCTGGCCGAGCTGGGCGATTGCTACGAGGGCCAGCGCGTGACCGAGCTGCCGCGCGCGCCGTGCGTGGTGACGTGGATGTGAGGCCGGCGACCTGACAGCGGATCAGGCCGCACGCCAGGCCAGGCGCTTCGTGTCGAAGATGAAGTCGGTCGTGTTGCGGGATTCGACCGTCTCGTCCCCGTGGCCGGTCAGCACGTTGCCGCCGCTGACGCGGATCTCGTGCGGTGACACGCGCGTCGCGCGATGGCGGTTGATCCAGCCGGGGCCGTTGTCGAGACCGAGCAAGGTGACGGGCTCGATGCGCCAGTCGCGCAGCCGCAACTGCCACACCGGCGTGTGCCCGGGGCGCCGCGCGGGCGGGTAGCCGATCGAGCCGATCAGCCAGATCGAATCCTCCATCAGCGTCGCGCTGTGGAAGTCGGTCGGCGGGAAGGCTTCTTCCGGGTAGCCGAAGATCTCGATGCGGCCGTCCGGGTGATGCACGAAGACGTCGTTGTAGATGCAGAAATCGGGGTCGTAGTGGTCTTCGTGCTCGCCGCCGACCTGCACGATGCGGCCGTCGGGCAGCACCGTGAGCGACTGGCCGAAGCGTTCTGCGCACCACACCGGCGGCGCATCGAACGACGACGGGCCGTCGAAGTGCTCCGTGGCCTGGTAGCCGCTGACGCCGGCGCGGATCATCGCGAGCCAGAACGGCTCGTCGATGCGCTCGGCATTCGTGCGGCCGAAGCGCGGGCTGCGGGCGCGCAGGAAATCGCTGCGCGTCACGCCGTTCAGCGGCGCGATGTCCGGATCGGGCGGCAGGCCGATGAACGCACGGCTGCCCTCGCGGGTCATGAGGCGCGGGTCGGCACCGGCATCGAGCAGGCGCTTCAGCGTCGCGGGCCGGCGGGATTCGCTGAGCGCTGTGCTGCCGTTGTATTCGTGGTCGATCGATGCACCCGCTTGCAGCAGCAGGTCGATCGCACCGAGGTGATCGATCCGGGTTGCCTCGATCAATGCGGTCCAGCCGAATTCGTCGGGCTGGTCGATGCCGAAGCCGGTGCGCTCGTGGTCGCCCTGGTCGATCAGCCAGCGCAGCATCGGCAGCTGGCGGCTGTGCACCGCGTAGCTCAACGGCGCGTGGCTGCAGCGGCCGACGGCGTCCACGTCGGCGCCGCGCTCGCGCAGCAGCGCGGCCTTGTCGATGTCGCCGCGCAGCAGCGCGACCAGCCACGCGGTGCGCGACCACGTGTCGATGGCTTCCAGTGCGGCGCCGTCGTCGAGGCAGGCGCGCACCTCGTCCAACGTGCCGATCGCGACGGCGCGGATCAAGGGTGTCCACCCGAGATGAGATTCGTCGGCACCGGCCGTGAGCAGCAATTGCACCGCATCGAAACGGCCGAGCCGTGACAGCACGCGCAGGCCTGATTCGCTGTACTTGCTGATGCCGCTCAATGCGACGCCGTGCGAGATCAGCACCTGCAGCAGATCAAGCAGGCGCGGGTCGGCGAACACGTCGCGGCTGTGCACCGCATTGATCAGCGCGTCGTAGCCGTCGGCATTGCGGTAGTGCAGGTCGGCGCCGAGGGCGACCAGCGCCTTGACTTCATCGGGGTCGCCGGCAGCGAGCGCGCGCAGCAGGGCGTGGTGGAGGTCGAGTCTCATCGGGTGCATTGTGGCGACCGGGCTTCTCCACAACGTGAAGGACGACGCGCGGGCGAGTCGTCGGTACAACGGGCACCCATCAGAAGACCGCCGGGAGGACCTCATGCGTTTACTGGGTTGCTTCGCTGCTTGCATGGTGGCGGTGAGCGCCGTGCTGACAGGGTGTGGTTCAGTGGCTGCCCGCAATTCGCTGCTTGCCGTCGCGGGAACGGCTCAGCTCGGGCAAACGCCGTCCAACACCATCAAGCAGGTGTACTACCTCGGTGTCTTCGACCCGCGCGACCAGCTACCGCCCACCATCTACCGGGTGAGGGTGCAGGGCCAGGCGAGCGCGCTGAACGCCACCAAGTTCGCATCGGGCTGGGTGCGAGCGGAGCTGGTGGACTCGTTGTCCGGCCAGGTGGAGTTTCCCGGCGAAGGCACGAAGACGCGCCCGGATGCGGCCAATGGGTCGGGCGTGGACGTGGTCGACAAGGGCCTGCTGACCGGTCGGCGACTGATCATGTTCGGGCCTGAGGGCTTTCGCGAGGCGCCGAAGAACCACCGGCTGGTGGTCGTGATGGGTTCGAACCCGGATGCGTTCTTCTCCGCGGTCGACCAGGCGCTGGGCGTCGTGGCAAGCGTGACGCAAGGCGCACAGGCCGGGCCGGAGATCGAGAAGGCCTTGTGGGCTGATCTGGTCACCTTGAGGGAACAGGCGCAACGCCTGGACATCCTGCTCGACGGCGCGAAGAACGACTACTTCCCGGGAGGCTGACATGAAGCGCTACCACCGCATCGCGGCTTGCGCCGCAGTGGTCCTGTTCGCCGGCTGTGCGGCGATCGAGATCGACGTCGATGTGTACAAGGGGCCGCTTGCGCATGAGGAGGAGATTCAGCTGCGGCAGTTTGCCGCGACGGCGATTGCGGCCAAACCACTGCTGGTGACACTGCGGGATGAGCTGGAGCTCGCGAAGCGGCGGGAGACGCGGGACGACTCGGCGTTCTACCGGGCGGTGCGGCGAACCGGCGGCTCGCTGGACACCTTCATCAGCGGGGACGTGACCTTCCAGTCGCGGCTGGCGAAGTTCGTGAACGGGGCGACGTTCTACTACGAGGATCTGGGGGATGCCGAGGTGTCGAAGGCACGCCGGCATGTCGAGGAGGCCGCTCGCCTTCAAAAGATCATGATGATGACGGAAGGCGATCTGAAGCTCGCCGAGCAGATCGAGAAGGTGCGCAGTTCGTCCGACAAGGACAGTCTGCAATGGAAGCTGGCGGTTGCCTACCTTCAAATCGCATGCGGGGCTTTCGAACTGAAGGATTGCGCCGGTGTCGGCAAGCTCCCCTACCGTTCCGTGAGAGATCTTTCGCCGGCGTGCGAGGGCAACAGCCAGAAGCTGAACTGCCCCGCTGAAGGCGGTTCAAATGCCGGATACCAGTTTCTCAGCGACCCAAGGAACGCACGGGAGCACGCCAAGGCACTCTTCAAGAAGGACGATCCCGACTTCGTGACCCGCATCACCGAGTTGTCCCAGGCCTTCATCGGCATGCGCGTCTCGATGCACGGCATGCTGGTGCATTCGCTGAATGCATTGGAGCGTGCGCGGGAAGGGTCGCCGGAGCAGATCTACATCGCCAAGCTCGTGGCCGGGGCGACGCAACCGCGCATGCTGGCCTGCTACACGTCGCATCGTGCCAGTGTGGAGGCGCCGCAGGTGGCCTCGTTGCCGTCCGGCTTTGTCGAGTCGATGCGAGGACCGGCGCAACGACCGAGCGGACTGTTTCTGTCGACGGCTTCGGGCACCGCACCTGTCCAATGGGACGCAGCGCGGTACGCCGCCGCCACTGAAGCCATTGAACGAACCGGTCCGCGTTACCCGAAGGAGCTGGCCGGCTTCCTGCGGGCCACCGACGCCACGCTGATGCAACTCGACCGGTCGCGCACCGGCGACAACCAGGTCAGTGCGCTGAGCGGTTGTACCGCCGTCGATCCTGTGGCCGTCAAACCACGTGCCGGGTCTTCGCCCATTGCCACCCGCGTTTCCGAGTTCGATCACGTCGGTCGCCCGCATTCGCTGGATTTCGGCCTGGCGCGCGGACCCACTGACGATGTCCTGCGGCAGACCTGGGTCGAGTACATGGAGCTCACACTCTTCACGCTCACGTCCACGGAAGCCAAGACCGCCAGCGGCTTCGATCGTGCTCGCCTGCAAGACGGCATCGAGACGCTGACGCGAGAGTTCGAGAAGGCACTCGACGAGAAGGACGAGGAACCGAAGCTGCATGCCGAGAAGGTCACGAGGGCCCGGCAGCGCCTCGAAGAAACACTGATCTTCTTCGCCGAGCGCCTGCTGTTCGTGGCCAACAACATCACCTCGGCCACGTTGAAGGCCGATCTGGGCAAGGAAGACGGAACCGGGCAGGACGAGCCGCTCTACAACAAGGGAATCCCCGCCCGCGTCGCGGTGCTCGAGACGCTGGGGAACACGCTGGTGCTGCACGCGAACGACCTGCGCCGACGCCAGCGGCACAACCAGCAGCTGGTCGAAGGGCTCGCATCGGAGCGGGCCGCCGCGTCGCGGGCCTATGCGCCCGGCACCGCCACCAGTTTCGACGCCGTGCTGCTGCAGGCGCGTGCCGAGCTGAAGGAGAGCGCCAAGGTCGCGGAGAAGGCCACGCCCGCGTTGGCGGCCGCCAGTGCGGCCGCTGCCGGGCTGGAGGCTGAGCTGGGCACCGCGCGGGGAACGACGCTGTCGTCCCACCGCCAGCTCGAACAGAGAAGGGCGGATCTCGCGCCGCTGGAGAGCCTCGTGCGGACCACCGTGCCGAGCAGGAACCGGGCGGGCATCTACCGCACTGACAAGCCGCAGGAGGAAGACGGCGATGCCGCCGAGCTGGCCGCCTTCATCAAGCAGGAGCTGGATCCGGCCGCGAACACCACCGTGGTGCAGTACCTCGACAAGGTGTCGACATGGCTCGAAGTACAGACCAGTGGCCCGAGTGCCGACACGCCTCGGCTCAAGCGGATCGGTGCTGCGCGCGGCCTGTTGAGCAAGCAGCGCGAGGCGCTCGAGGCAGCGGTCTCGCGTGCACAGAAGCCCGACGCGATCGTCGTGGGCGTGCGCGAGGTGGTGCTGCGCTGGGCGCGCGATGCCGCGAGCGAGCTGGCCACGCTGGAGGGCAACGCCAAGGATGCCGCAACCAAGGAGGCCGCACTCAAGAAGAAGGTTGAGACGGCCGCGACCACCCAGACCACCGCCAAGGCCAAGGTCGACAAATCCACGGCGACCAAGAGTCAGTTCGACAGGATCATCCCGGTGTTGGAGGAGCAACGCGATGCCGTCGTGCGCGAAGGCGAGAAGGTGGGCGCCGCCGACCCGCGCTCGACCGTGCTGCTGTTGCGCCAGAGCCTCGCCGCGCGTCAGGCGGCGAAGAAGGACACGGGCGACAAGGCAACGGCCGTCGACGACGCGGCCAAGTACCTGGCCGGCTTCAACCCCCCCGACTGGTCGCAGGTGAAGGATGCGAAGAATCGCGTCGAGGTGCTCGATCACGTGATCACCACGTTGCAGCACCAGCGCATCAGTGCGCTGGCGGCCGGCCACCCGGACGAAGCCAGGAATCTGACCATCGCGCTGAACGTGGCGTACCAGACCCGGGCCAACGCGGCGTACCTGCGGCCGTCGAGCGACTACCTGAAGAACGTCTACTCCGCGACGACGCTACAGGACGGCACGCCGTCGGAAGACAGGAACATGTTGCGAGAGTGGACCAGGAACTTCGGCAGGGCGGACGACTTCGACGTGGCCACCGCCCAGGCCAAGGAGAAGGTCGAGCGCCTCTACTGGCAGAACATCAACAGCGTCAAGCTGAACGGTGGCGGCTCGGTCAACTACGTGATGGCCAAGGACGACATTGGCAACTGGTACGTCAAGGCCTACAGCACCGATCCGTCGAGCATCTTCAAGTCGGCGCAGGGCCTGGCGCTCTTCAACACCGGCGGTCGGATGGGTGTCAACCTGCTGAAGCGGACCGAGCTGCAACGCGTGTTCGACGACAAGAGCACCTCGGTGGAAGACAAGGTGCGCATCGGCAAGGAGCTCTCCGGCACCTCGCCCGATGCGAACGCAGCGCTGCTGAAGGTGCGCGACCGCTACCGGGCACGCTATGCCATCGCTGCCGACACGGCGAGCGAGGCGTTGTTGCAGACGACCCAGGCGCTGCCGGAGGAACTGCGCACCGCCGTGAGCAAGGACGGCAACCTGGCCGAAGTGGATGCCGAGGCCTTGCTGAAACGCTTGCAGGCCGTGCAGGCCGCCGAGCTCGATGGCGTGGCGACGGCACTGACCTCGGCGCGTGCGCTGGCGGCCGACGACAAGACGCGTCTCGTCAAGCTGGAGGCGGCGATCGCCAACGGCGCGGTCGCACTGAGACGCTTCCGGCAAGTCGCGTTTTCCGATGTCAGCTCGAACGGAACCGTGTCGACCAATTCGGTCCAACGCGCGGCCGCGGCCTCGCTGGTACAGCGCAAGGTGCTGGAGAAGCTGACGACGACGCTTGCGCCGTACCGATTGGCGTTGGGCGCCTACGAGCAGGCGCTGATCAACGTCGGTGACGTCGCGGCGGCTGGTCCCTAGTCGGCCAGGTCATAGGCGGTGCTGCGCCCGCCGGCGGACGACTTGCGCAGCACGCCGAGGGCCAGCAACTGTGCGATGTCGCGCAGTGCCGTGTCCGGCGAGCACTTGCCGATGGCCGCCCACTTGCTGCTGGTGAGCTTGCCGTCGAATCCGTCGAGCAGGCGGTTGAGCAGCTTCACCTGGCGTTCGTTCATCGGCGTGCCGGCCCAGCGTTGCCAGAACCGCGCCTTGGCCAGCACGCCGTCGAGCGTGGTCTGCGCGCTGGCGACGGCCCGGCCCAGCGTGCCGAGGAACCAGGCCAGCCAGCCGGTGACGTCCAGCGCGCCCTTCTGCGTGCGTTCGAGGATGTCGTAGTAGTCCTTGCGCTCGCGCTGGATCTGCGCCGACAGGCTGTAGAAGCGCTGCCCGGCGCCATCGGCACGCACCAGGAACAGGTCGCCCACGGCGCGCGCGATGCGGCCGTTGCCGTCGTCGAACGGATGCAGCGTCACGAACCACAGATGCGCGAGGCCGGCCTTGATCAGCGCGGGCTCGCCGGTGTCGCGGTTGGCCCACGCGAGGAAGCGCGCCATCTCGGTGGGGAGCGCGTCGGCCGGGGGCGCCTGGAAATGGACCTTGCTGCGGTTCACCGGGCCGGAGACGACCTGCATCGGGCCGCTCGCGTCATCGCGCCACTGGCCGACTGCGATCTTGCTCATGCCGGAGTAGCCGGTCGGGAACAGCGCCGCGTGCCAGCCGAACAGCCGCTCGGCGGTCAAGGGCTCGGCGCTGCGCGAGGTGGCATCGAGCACCATCTCGACGACGCCGTCCACGTGCCGGTCCGCCGGCGCGAGTGCGCCGATGTCCATGCCGAGCCGGCGCGCGATGGAAGCGCGGACCAAGGTGGCGTCCAACAACTCGCCTTCGATCTCGCTGGTCTTGAGCACCTCGTCGGTCAGGGCGGCCAGGGTGGCCTGGTCGCGCAGCGCGGGTTCGGCGTCGGCCAGGCGGCCGAGCAGGCCTTGGTCGCGGCTCACCTCGGCCAGTGACTGGGCGAGCGCGGGCAGGTCAACGCGCCACTGCGACCAGTCACCGTCCTGCCAGATGTAGAGGTTTTCTCCGCTGTTCATGCGGAGATCAGGCCTTCGATTCGCTGCATTGGCAAGAGGGCGGAGGGGCATGGGAGTCGAACCCACCCGGCGGCGCATGGCACCACCCACCGGGTTTGAAGCCCGGCCGTCCCACCAGGGACGTTCCCCCTCCTCGGGTTGCTCACCGCATCGCAGGTGACCTGAACAGCTCAGTGTCGCTGCGCAATCGGTGTTCGTCGCCGACACGGCGCAGCAGCCCGATGCGGTCGAAGTACTCGAGGATCTGGATCGCGCGCTTGCGGCCGAGGGCGGTCGCGTCACGGAAACGGGCGGCGGTCACGGCGCCGTCGGGAGCGTTGGCGGCGACGCTGCGCACGTGGGCTGCCAGCTGCGCCATCGCGGCGGGCGCGCAGTACAGGTCCTTCGCGACCTGGTGCAGCTCGCCGCGTTGCGCCAGCCGCGCGAGCGTCGTGCGCATCAGCACCTCGCCCTCACGCGTGTCGCGGGCCAGGTCGCGCACCCAGCTGCCGTCGAAGCCGGTCGCCGCGAGCAGCGGGGCCACCTTCTGCGCGATGCGCTCGTCGGCGGCCGACAGGCGCAGCGCATGCTCGGGCAGGTGCACGAACGCGCCGCGCACCGTGACCGCGCCGTCGGCCTGCAGCTCGGCGAGCACGGCGCTCCACAGCGGCGGCGGCAGGCGCGGGGCCGCGAGGCGGCGCAGGCGGGCCGCGTCGGGGCCGGGCACCTCCGGGTCGCGGGCATGGAAGCTGCGCAGTGTGTCGACCACCGCGGCATGCACCGCCGCGCGCTGCGTGCGGCCGAGCGCCCCGTCCGGCGCATCGACCTCGGCCTGCGGCGCCAGGCCTTCGGCGCTGGCCCAGCGGCGGCGCGACAGGCCGTGTGGCGCAGCGTCGAGAAGCGCGTCGAAGCGTTGCGCCGCGGTCGGCAGCGACCACGCCGCCAGCTCGGCCAGGCGCTGCGGCGTGCGCCGGTACCGCACCGGCGCGAACGGGTCGAGCACGGTGCCGCCGGCGATCGTGCGGGTCGCCGAGTTGTCGCGCAGCACGATGCGGTCGCCCCGCCAAGCGCCGATGGGCGCATGCAGCACGATCTGCACGAAGGCGCGGCCCCCGGGGGCGAGGGTGTCGGCCACGGCGTCGACACCCGCGAGCACGGCCACCGTGCCCATCGTGTCGCTCGCGCCGAGGTGCACATGCACCGGCGTGCCCGAGCGCAGCGGGCGCGGCTCGCCGTGCCACAGCGTCAGCAGCGCATCGAGCCGGTCGGTGGCAACGCCGGCCCCCGCCGACACCAGCCATTGCCCCCGCGCCACCTCGTGCTTGTCGACACCGGCCAGCGCCACCGCGCAGCGCTGGCCGGCATGCGCCTGCGTGGCCGCCTGGTTCTGCGTGTGCAGGCTGCGCACGCGGGCGTGGCGGCCGGTGGGCGACGGGCACAGCGCCAGCTCGTCGCCGACCTGCACTCGCCCCGCATGCACCGTGCCGGTCACCACGGTGCCGACGCCGTCGAGCGTGAACGCCCGATCGATCGCGAGTCGGAAGGCGTCGCTCGCACCGTCGCGTGCCGGCGTGGCACGCGCCGCGGCGAACAGCAGCTCGCGCAAGGCCGGCAGGCCCTCGCCGGTGGGGGCCGCGACGGCGAGCACCGGTGCAGCGGCGAGCGGCGTGCCGGCCAGCAACGCGGCCACCTCGTCGCGCACTTGCGCTATGCGCACGGCATCGACGCGGTCGCATTTCGTGATGACGGCGGCAGCGCGCGACAGCCCCAGCAGCGACAGCACCGCCAGGTGCTCGCGCGTCTGCGGCATCACGCCGTCGTCGGCGGCGACCAGCAGCAGCGCGAAGTCGATGCCGGTCGCGCCGGCGAGCATCGTGTGCACCAGGCGCTCGTGGCCGGGCACGTCGATGAAGCCGATGCGCGGCACGGCGTCGTCGCCCGGCACGTCGAGGAACGCGTAGCCGAGCTCGATCGAGATGCCGCGCGCCTTCTCCTGCGGCAGGCGGTCGGTGTCGACGCCGGTGAGCGCGCGCACCAGCGTGGTCTTGCCGTGGTCGATGTGGCCTGCGGTGCCGACGATCATGGTCAGGCGTCCGGGGGCTACATGAAGTTGCGCGTGTGCAGGTCGGCCAGCCGCTCGGCCTCGGCGCGCTCGAAGCCGAGCCGGCTCAGCCGCGCGCGCCGCCCGGCCGCCATCTCGCGCTTCAGCAGCTGCACGGCCGCATGCCCGCGCGCCACCGCGTCCGGCGTCAACGCGCCCGCGGCCAGCAGCACCAGCGCATCGAACACCTCCTCGTTCAGCCCCGCGGTGTTCGCCAGCGCATCGAAGCGCTGCTCGATCGCATTGCGCAGCCGCACCTGGTAGTCGGGCTCGACCGCGAGCCGGTACTCCAGGTGTGCCATCCCGAAGGCCACGTGCCGGCCCTCGTCGCGCGCCGCCAGCCGCGCGACCTGCCGCGTGACCGGGTCGGGCCCGTGCTCGTGCAGGAAGTTCAGCAGGTTCACGAAGCTGCCCTCGCCGAGCACCGAGAGCAGGAAGGTCGCCGTCGAGAAATCCGGCGCGTCGAACAGCGTGCGCAGCGAGGCCTGCCCGCCGGCGGTGGACAAGGCCGGCGGCAGACCGCGCAGCCCGGCGCGCCGCGTGAACACCTCGACATGCCGCGCCTCGTCGGCGCACTGCAGCGCCAGCAGCTGCAGCACCTCGCGGTAGTGCGGATGGATCTGCCCGAGGTGCCGCGCCGGCACCAGCAGCGCCGCGTTCTCGTTCTCGACCAGGTAGGTCATCACCTGCACGACGGCGGCCTCGATCTCCGGCGCGAGCTCGAACGGCGCGTCCCAGTCGATCGCGGTGGCCGGGTCCCATTGCGCGGCTGCCGCCTGCGCGTAGAGCTCGCCGGCGGTGGCGGCCCACAGCTCGTGGCGCTGCCGCAGCCCGAACGCGAAGGCCGGGCTGCCGGCCTCCACCGTCGCGCCGCGCGCGGCCAGGCCCCAGTCGGCGCGCGCTTCAGCGG
>NZ_JBFULV010000107.1:0-20694 GCF_054049715.1 Rhizobacter sp. P5_C2
GGCTCGCGGGAACGGCAGCGGGAGCACCGGGCCCGGCGGCCGCACCGCGATGCCCGATGCCGCCGCGCCGCCCGCCCTCGCCACCGCGCCGGAACCCGAGGCGGAGCAAGAGACGCTGGTGATGGTGTCCCAGGTCGAGCCGCAGTTCCCGCGTGCGGTGATGCTCGATCTGCGCCGGGGCACCGTGCGGGTGCGCTTCGACGTGATGCCCGACGGTTCGGTGAGCGCGCCGAACGTCGTGTCGACAACGAACGTGCGCCTGAACCGCGCGGCCCTGGCCGCCGTCGGCCAATGGAAGTTCCAGCCGGTGCGCGAGGCGCAGGAAGGCGTCGTCGAACTGGGCTTCAATCTCGATTGAGCCGGCCGGGGCGCCGGTTGCAGGGCTGTCAGGCCGCGACGGTCCGCTCCGGCGCGATCGCGCCACGGTACTGCCGCACCCAGTCGACCACCTCGTTCGACGGCATGGCGGCCGCGATGCCGTTGCCCTGGGCCATGTCGCAGCCGATCGCGATCAGGCGCTGCGCCTGGGCCCGCGATTCGACGCCCTCGGCCACGACCGTGCAGCCGAAGGTGCGTGACAGGCTGATCACGCCCGCGACGATCGCGTGGTCCTGCGGGTCGAGCAGCATGTTCTGCACGAACGAGCGATCGATCTTCAGCAGGTCGAGCGGCAGGCGCTTCAGGTAGGTGAGGGTGGAGTAGCCGGTGCCGAAATCGTCGAGCGCGAAGCGCACGCCGAGCTTGCGGCACTCCTGCATCAGCTGCACGGTGTAGTCCACGTCGGCGAGCGCCGCGGTTTCCAGCACCTCGATCACCAGCCGCTGCGCCACCGGCGAGTTGTAGCGCGACAGCAGCCCGGCCAGGCGCTGCGCGAACAGCGGCTCCTGCAGGTGGCGCGCCGAGACGTTGATGCTGACCGTGAGGTCGAGCCCCTGGCGCTGCCACTGCGCGAGCTGCTCGATGCCTTGCTGCAGCACCCAGTCGCCGACGCTCGCGCTGAGCCCGGTGTGCTCGATCAGCGGCAGGAAGTGCGCCGGCGCGATCACGCCGTGCTGCGGATGCTTCCAGCGCAGCAGCGCCTCGACGCCCATCACGGTGCCGTTGCGCAGGTCGACCTTGGGCTGGTAGTAGAGGCAGAACTCCTGCGCATCGAGCGCGGTCTGCACGCGGCTGAGCGCCTCGAAGCGCTCTTCGGTGCGGCGGTTCAGCTCGGTGTCGAAGAACAGCGACCCATTGCGCCCGGCCTGCTTCGCGCCGTACATCGCATGGTCGGCGTGGCGCAGCAGCGTCTCGGCATCGGCCCGGTCGACCGGGTAGACGGTGGCACCCAGGCTGGCCGTGACGATCACCGGCCCGATGCCCATGCCGAGGTTGTACGGCAGCGAGACCTGGCGCAGCACGCGCTCGACGGTGGCCTGCGCGTCTTCGAGGGTCGCGGCGCGCAACAGCAGCACGAATTCATCGCCGCCGAGGCGCGCGACCTCGTCGGTCCAGTGGTCCCAGCGCCCGAGGGCGTTGCGCAGCCGCTGCGCCAGCTCGACCAGCAACCGGTCGCCGGCCTCGTGGCCATGCGTGTCGTTGACCGGCTTGAAGTTGTCGAGGTCGAGGTAGCAGACCACCAGCAGGTAGCCGTCGCGCTCGCTCGCGCGGATGGCGTCGCGCAGCATCTGCGCAAGCCGGGCGCGGTTCGGCAGCCGCGTCAGCTCGTCGAAATGCGCCTGGCGTTCGAGCTGCTCGCGGTGCAGCCGGGCCTGCGTGGTGTCGGACAGCACCAGCACGTGGTGGCGCAGTTCGGCGTCGGGGCCGGGGATTGCGGAGATCGTCACCTGCAGCGCGCAGAGTTCGCCGTCGCGCCGCCGGTCGATGATCTCGCCGCGCCACGAGCCGGTCGATTCGAGCGCGGCCGCCATGCTGGCGCGTTGCGCGGCGCCGGGCTCGCCGTCGCTGGCCGGGCGCAGCAGGGCCGGTACCGCGCCGAGCATTTCCTCGCGCGAGAAGCCGGTGATCTTCGTGAAGGCCGGGTTGACGTCGAGCACCCGGCACGCCGCGTCGGTGATGATCAAACCCTCGTGCAGGTACTCGAACAGCCGCGCCGTCACGTTCTGCCGCTCCTCGGTGGCATGGCGGTCGGTGATGTCGATCGCGGTGGCGATCACGCGCAGCGGCTCGCCATCGCGCTGCCGTTCGACGGCGCGGGCATGGCCTTCGAGCCACAGCCAGCGGCCGTCCTTGGTCTGCAGACGGAACTCGAACGCATCGGCCTCGCCGGCCGGCGCGGTGCCCCGGCCGCGCGGTTGCAGGGCATTCAGCAGGCGGGCGCTGTCGGCCGGATGGGTGCGGGCCAGCAAGCCGTCGATGCGGTGGCCGAACTCGAGGCTGCCGTAGCCGAGCATGCGCAGCCAGCGCCGCGAGTAGCTGATGTGGCCGCTGCGCAGGTCCCATTGCAGCGTGCCGACGCCGGCCGCATCGAGGGCCTGTTGCCAACGTGTCTCGTTGGTCGCGGTGCGGCCGACCACGGCGCAGGCGAGCAGCGGCGTGGCGCACACCGTGGCCAGCCAGGCGGACAGCGTGGCCGCATCGGCCATCGGCCCTGCGCCCGACGCGACCAGGCCCTTGGCGGCCCAGGATGCGAGCCCCGCGCCGATCAGCAGCGCCGTGGCCGAGGCCGGCAGCAGCCCGCGGCGCGCGGCCAGGCCACCGAGCAAGAGGTGCGGGATGCTGGCCAGCGCGAGCATCGACGGGATGTTGCCGTGGCGGGCGAAGCCCCAGGCCGCGGCCAGTGCGGCAGCGCTCAGCGCGGCGGTGGCGAGCCAGCGCCACTGCGCGAACGCCCGCTGCAGCGCACCGCGCGACAACGCGAGCAGCGGGAGCGCGAGCAGCGCCGAGGCCAGCGCGTCGCGTGCCGCCGTGAGGGCGGCCGGGTGCAGCCAGGCCTGTCGATCGAGCGGGCCGTCGACCGTCAGGCAGACGAGGGCATTGGCCACCGCGACCCCGGTGGGCAGCAGCACGCCGAGGCCCACCATCAACCCGGCCTCGCGCCAGCCGTCGATGCTGCCGACGAAGCCGAGGCGGCGCAGCAGCAGCGCCGACAACCACGCGCCGCCGACCGTGCCGGCCGACACGGCCGCGGCCTGCCAGGGCAACAGGTCGGCACCGAGCAGCACGATGCACCCGGCCAGCCACAGCCCGGGGGCCATGCCCGAGCCCCAGCGCAGCAGGGCGGCCAGCATCACGCCGCCGGGCAACCAAGGCAGCGGTGCCGCGAGGGTCTCAAGATTCAGGAGGGGGTTCGACAGCCCCCAGCGGCCGAGGGCCAGGCATGCCAGCGACGCCAGCACGGCCTGCAGGGCCCAGACGCTCAGGCGTTTGGACGGCAGCAGGATGACGGGCAGGGTGGGCAGGCGGGAAACGGGCACGTGGGCGTCGCGAGGAAGCTTTTGAATGTACCCCGCGGCGCCTCCGCCAGACACCGCCCGATACCCTGCAGATGCGGGGTATCGGTCAGTCGATGGAATCGATACGGATTTCGGAAACTCAGAGCGCGAAGTCTTCGAGTTTCTTGCCGGCCGCGACGGCCGCCTTCAGCCATTTGGGTTGCAAGCCGCGACCGCTCCAGGTTTCGCCGGTGGCGTTGTTGCGGAACTTGGCCGCGACTTTGCCGCCTTTGCTGGCGCCGGCTTTGCCACCGGCTTTGGCGCCGCTCTTGCCGGCCAGGTCGGAGGCCGACAGACCGTATTCGTTCATCAGCGTCTTGACTTTGGCGATCGCATCCTGGCGTTCACGCTTTTGCGTGGCTTCGATTTCCTGCTCGAGGGCAGCCTTCTTGGCGAGCAAATCCTGCAACGTGGTCATCGATGGTTTCCTGTTGAACCCGGCTATATGTGCCGGCGCCGGGATTCTAATTCAGGAAACCCCGCCAAGCCAAGCGGAAACTGTCGGCCGCGAAACTCCCGGTTTCAGGGTGTCGGCGGAACGTATCCCGCGGGTTGCTCGGCGCCTTCGCCGAAGAAGAATCGCTCCATTTGCCGGGCCAGGTACTGGCGGGCGCGCTGGTCGGCCAGGTTCAGCCGGTTCTCGTTGACCAGCATGGTCTGGTGCTTCATCCACGCGGCCCAGGCCTCCTTGCTGACCTCGTTGTAAATGCGCTTGCCGAGTTCACCGGGGTAAGGCGCGAAATCCAGGCCTTCGGCCTCCTTCTTCAGGTAGACGCATTGCACCATTCGAGCCATGAGGTAACTCCAATCGATCTGTTTGTGATGTTGTGAAACGAAACTGGCGATTCAGGCCAGCTTCTTGACCAGGACCTGGGAGCGCCGATCCCAGTTGTATTTGCGCTTGCGGGCCTCGGGCAGCCAGTCGGGATCGACCTGCTTGAAGCCGCGCTTGATGAACCAATGCATCGTGCGGGTCGTCAGCACGAAAATGCTGTCGAACCCGGCGCCACGGGCACGCTGTTCGATGCGCTTGAGTATTTTCTCGCCATCGCCTTGCCCTTGCACATTCGGGGACACCGTCAGCGCGGCCATTTCGGCGGTATGCGCTTCGGGGTACGGATACAGCGCGGCGCAGCCGAAGATAACGCCGTCGTGTTCGATGACGGTGTAATGGTCGATATCGCGTTCGATTTCGGTCCGGTCGCGTTTGACCAGGGTTCCGTCCTTCTCGAACGGTTCGATCAATTGCAGGATGCCGCCGATGTCGTCGGCGCTGGCTTCGCGCAGGCTTTCGAGTTTCTCGTCGACGATCATCGTGCCGACGCCATCGTGGGTGAACAATTCCATCAGCACCGAACCGTCGACCGAGAACGGCACGATGTGCACGCGCTCGACGCCGTCTTCGCAGGCCTTCACCGCGTGCTGCAGGTAGAACGCGGTGTCGGTCGGCTGCATCGGGTTGGGCAGGCCGGCGAGCAGCTTGCGGGCGTCGGCCAGCCCGAGCTCCTGGTCGATCTCGCTGTCGGGATCGAGCGGGTCGAGCGGGATGCCGCGCACCTCGGTCACGTAGATCAGCTTGTCGGCCTGCAACTCGCTGGCGGTGCTGGCGGCCACGTCTTCCATGCTGAGGTTGAAGGCCTCGCCAGTGGGCGAGAAGCCGAACGGCGACAGCATCGCGAGCGCGCCGATCTCGACCAGCTTGCGGATGCCGCTCGCATCGATCTTGCGCACCAGGCCGGTGTGCTGGAAATCGACGCCGTCGACGATGCCGACCGGGCGTGCGGTGATGAAATTGCCGGAGACGACGCGGATCTGGCTGTGCGCCATCGGCGTGTTCGGCAGGCCTYGCGAGAACGCCGCCTCGATCTCGTAGCGCAACTGGCCGGCGGCTTCTTGCGCGCAGTCGAGCGCGAGCGGGTCGGTCACGCGCATGCCGTGGCTGAAGCGCGAGATGTGGCCCTTGGCGCGCAGCTGTTCCTCGACCTGGGGCCGGAAGCCGTGCACCAGCACCAGCTTGATGCCCATTGCGTGCAGGATCGCGAGGTCCTGCGCGAAGGCCGACAGCTTGCCGGCGGCGATCAGCTCGCCGGCGATGGCCACCACGAAGGTCTTGCCGCGGTGCGCATGGATGTGCGGTGCCACCGAACGGAACCACGGCACGAAGGTGTGAGGAAAGACGAGGTTCATGGCGTGGCCGCACGACCGGCCGCAGTTTGAAATAATCAACGATTTTGCACGAAGGCTTCGAGTGACCTCTGCCCCGCGCCGCGGCCCATCGCCGGTGGCCAAACCTGTTGTTGCCAACCCGATCCCACCGATCACCTTTCCCGAATCGCTGCCGGTGTCGTCGCGGCGCGACGAGATCGCGCAGGCCATCGAGGCAAACCAGGTCGTGATCGTCTGCGGCGAGACCGGCTCCGGCAAGACCACGCAGCTGCCGAAGATCGCGCTGACGCTCGGCCGCGGAAGGGGTGCCGGCGGCACCGGCCTGATCGGGCACACGCAGCCACGGCGCATCGCCGCCTCCAGCGTCGCCAAGCGCATCGCGCAGGAACTGAACACGCCGCTCGGCGAGCATGTCGGCTTCAAGGTGCGCTTCCAGGACCGCCTGTCGGCCGGCGCGAGCGTCAAGCTGATGACCGACGGCATCCTGCTGGCCGAGACCCAGACCGATCCGTTGCTGAAGGCCTACGACACGCTGATCATCGACGAGGCCCACGAGCGCAGCCTGAACATCGACTTCCTGCTCGGCTACCTGCGGCAGATCCTGCCGCGCCGGCCCGACCTGAAGGTCATCGTCACGTCGGCCACCATCGATGCCGACCGTTTTGCGCAGCACTTCGCGTCGCGGAACGGGCCTGCGCCGGTGATCCAGGTGTCGGGGCGGCTGTTCCCGGTCGAGCAGCGCTGGCGGCCGTTTGAAGAATCGCGCGAATACGGCCTGAACGATGCGATCGGCGATGGTGTCGACGAGCTGTGGCGCGAGGGTGCCGGCGACGTGCTGGTCTTCCTGCCCGGCGAGCGCGAGATCCGCGAGGCGGCCGAGCACCTGCGCAAGCACCACCCGCCGGGTGTCGAGGTGGTGCCGCTGTTCGCGCGACTGAGCCAGCAGGAGCAGGATGCCGTGTTCGAGCCGCACAGCGCGCGCCGCATCGTGCTGGCCACCAACGTCGCCGAGACCTCGCTGACGGTTCCGGGCATCCAGTACGTGATCGATGCCGGCACCGCGCGTGTGAAGCGCTACAGCTACCGCAACAAGGTCGAGCAGCTGCAGATCGAGCCGGTCAGCCAGGCGGCCGCCAACCAGCGCGCCGGCCGCTGCGGGCGCGTCAGCAACGGCATCTGCATCCGGCTCTACGACGAGAAGGATTTCAACGAGCGACCGCGCTTCACCGATCCCGAGATCCTGCGCTCGTCGCTGGCCGGCGTGATCCTGCGCATGATGTCGCTCGGGCTCGGGCTGGTGGAGGATTTCCCGTTCCTCGAGCCGCCGCCGCGTCGCGCGATCGCCGACGGCTACCAGCTGCTGCACGAGCTGGGCGCGGTCGACGAGCAGAACGAGCTGACGCCGACCGGGCGCGAGCTGTCCAAGCTGCCGCTGGACCCGCGTGTGGGCCGCATGATCCTGGAGGCGCGCAACCGCGAATCGCTGGCCGAGGTGCTGGTGATCGCGTCGTCGCTCAGCGTGCAGGACGCGCGCGACCGGCCGATGGAGCACCAGCAGGCGGCCGATGCGGCGCACAAGAAGTTCGACGACGACCGCTCGGAGTTCGTCGGCACGCTGAAGCTCTGGAAGTGGCTCGAAGACGCCCGCGGCGGCAGCAAGGAGCACAAGCTCTCGCACCGCAAGCAGGAGCAGCTGCTGCGCGACAACTTCGTCTCGCCGCGCCGCGTGCGCGAGTGGCGCGATATCCATTCGCAGCTGCACACCGTGGTGGCCGAGCACGGCTGGCGGCTGAACACGCTGCCTGCCACCTACGACCAGCTGCACCTGGCGATGCTGGCCGGTTTGCTCGGCAACATCGGGCTGAAGAGCGACGAGGACGACTGGTACCTCGGGGCGCGCGGCATCAAGTTCTACAAGCACCCGGGTTCGCACCTCGGCAAGAAGCCGGGGCGCTGGATCGTCGCGGCCGAGCTGGTCGAGACCACGCGCCTGTTCGGCCGCGGCATCGCCAACATCGAGCCGCAGTGGCTGCCGGGCATCGCCGGTCACCTGATCAAGACCCAGCTGCTGGAGCCGCACTGGGAGAAGAAGGCGGCCGAGGTGGTCGCGCTCGAGCGGGCGACGCTGTACGGCCTGGTGATCTACAGCAACCGGCGCGTCAACTTCGGGCGCGTGGATGCGCCGGCGGCGCGCGAGATCTTCATCCGCGAGGCGCTGGTGAACGGCGAGTGGGAGACGCGGCTGCCGTTCCTGGCGGCCAACCGCAAACTGATCGCGCAGGTGGAAGAGCTGGAACACAAGTCGCGCCGGCAGGACGTGCTGGTCGACGATGAGCTGATCCACGCGTTCTACGACCAGCAGCTGCCCGCCGACGTGTGCAGCGGGCACAGCCTGGAGCGCTGGTACCGCGAGGAGAGCCAGCGCCAGCCGAAGCTGCTGTTCCTGACGCGCGAGGAATTGATGCGGCACGAGGCGGCCGGCATCACGACCGCGTCGTTCCCGAAGACGCTGCGCATGGGTGGTGTCGACTGCATTGCGACCTACCTGCACGATCCGGGCGACCCGAAGGACGGCGTGACCGTCACCGTGCCGATCTATGCGCTGAACCAGGTCAACGACGAGCGCTGCGAATGGCTGGTGCCCGGCATGCTGAAGGACAAGGTGCTGGCGCTGCTGAAGACCTTGCACCAGCGGCCGCGCTCGCGTCTGGTGCCCTTGCCCGACTATGCGCAAGGTTTCATCGACCAGGTGCAGGAGGCGCATGGTTTCGGCGCGGGCAGCCTGGTCGACGTGTTGCTGAAGGCGGTGCGCGACAAGACGCAGCTCGACGTGAAGCGCGCGGATTTCAAGCTGGAGCAGCTGTCGCCGCACCTGTTCATGAACTTCCGCGTCGTCGACGAAAACGGCCGGCAACTKGGGCAAGGCCGCAACCTCGCGAGCCTGAAGGCCGAGCTGGGCGTGCAGGCGCGTTCGGCGTTCCAGGCGCTGGCGGTGTTGCGGCCGACGGTGGCGGTGGCGCCGGCGGCACCTGTGGTTGCGGCGGGTGGGGCCGGTGCGGCGAACACGATCGTCGTCAAGACGGCGCCGGGCCGCGCGAGCGTGCCTGCGGCCGACGTGCCCGATCCGACCTACACCGACTGGACCTTCGGCGAGCTGCCCGAACTGATGGAGGTCAAGCGCGGCAACCAGGTGCTGGTGGGTTTCCCGGCGCTGATCGACCGCGGCAGCCATGTGCAGATCGAGGTGTTCGACGAGCCCGACGTGGCGGCGCACAAGCACCGGGCCGGCCTGCGCCGGCTGGTGGCGCTGCAGATCCGCGACGCGCTGAAGTACCTCGAGAAGAACATCCCGGACCTGCAGAAGATGGCGGTGCTGTACATGCCGCTGGGCACGGCCGAGGAGCTGCGCGAGCAGATCATCGACCTGGCGCTCGACCGCGCGTTCCTGGCCGACCCGTTGCCGGCCGATCCGCAGGCCTTCCGGCGCCGCATCGACGAAGGGCGAGGGCGCCTGACGCTGATCGCCAACGAGATCGCCCGCAGCGTGATCGTGGTGCTGACCGAGTTTGCCGCGGCGCAACGCAAGCTGAAGGATGCGCGGGCGCCGAAGGAGGTGGGCGACGACGTGCAGGCGCAGCTGGCGCGCCTGATGCCCAAGCGCTTCGTGCTGGCGACGCCGTGGGCGCAGCTGGCGCACCTGCCACGCTACCTGAAGGGCGTGACGATGCGGCTGGACAAGCTGCGCGCCGATCCGGTCCGCGATGGCCAGCGCCTGGCCGAGCTGCGCCCGCTGGAGCAGCGCTATTTGCGGATGGTGGCCGATCGCAAGGGCGTGCACGACACGCGGCTGGAGGAGTTCCGCTGGCTGCTGGAGGAGCTGCGAATCAGCCTGTTTGCGCAGGAATTGCGCACGCCGCAGCCGGTCAGCGTGAAGCGGCTGGAGAAGGCGCTGGGGGCGCTGACGGTGTGATGGATGCAGCGAAAGCCGGACGGAATTCGATGCGAAGTCGATCTGTTCCGGTGCGCGAGCGGCCCGGAACGCTGCGAGCGCTGGTTACAATGCGCCGGTTCGGGGTGTAGCGCAGCCTGGTAGCGCAACTGGTTTGGGACCAGTGGGTCGGATGTTCGAATCATCTCACCCCGACCATCAACTCTCTTCCATCGTCAGGCCCTCAGCCTGTTCCCTCGCTGCCCGTAGCTCAACTGGATAGAGCAGCTGCCTTCTAAGCAGCAGGTCGGGGGTTCGAGTCCCTCCGGGCAGGCCACTTCATTCGCGAAATCTGATCCGAAGATCAGCTCCATGCTGATACCGCCGGAGGGATGGCTGTGAAAGCATGCCATGGCCCCGACAGGCACCAGCGGTTGCCGAGGAGATCATGCGATGACAAACGGCCGAGCAACTGCACCCCCTCGGCGCGACGTTGGACCTGACGGCCTGCAAGCTGTCGTGGACGGCTCGCAGCGGCAGGAAGGGCGCGCGCAAGCTCTGTGGAACGAACAGTTGCATGCCAGTCCTCGAATGGCGCTGCAGCGTCGGCAGATTGCCGATGCATTCGGGTCTGCGGCACCACCCGTTGCCGACACGAAGTCGAATCCGGTGGCACAGAGAGAACTGTGGACCTATGACGACATCAAGAAGTCAGCGAAGACGGGTCGGTTTTCATGGCAACCCCTGCGATCCGACATCAGCGGCGGAGATTCCGAGAAGAAGGGAGTCGCGCACGGGCTGGGTGCCGAGCTGAAAGATGGAAAGAGCGAGCTGGCGACCAAGGTAACCTGGACTGGAACTCACAAGAACGGTGATGGCCAGAAAATGGTGGCGCTCCCTCTTGGACCTGACCACAAGCTGGGCAGTGAGCCGGTGTCGGGTCAGCAGCATGTCTGGAACGAAAACCGTGCGAGGCTCAAGAGAATCACTGACGAGACCTATGTCGCCGGCCATCTGTTGAACAACAACCTGGGCGGCCCCGGGAATGATTCAAGGAATCTGGCGGCGATTCCGGCATCGATCAATTCGCTGCACTCCAAGATGGTTGAAGAGAAGGTGAAGTCTTCGGTGAATGGAAAAGGTCGATTCATCAGGTATGAAGTGGAGATCGACCAAGATACCTTCAAATATAGACAGGAAAATCTGTCCTATGCGTCCAAGATCACCTCCCGTTGGAGCGCAGTCGACAACGAAGGCAAGCCCCTGCCACCCGTGAGAGAAGTATCAATCCCCATTTCTTCGCCAGTTCCTACGAAGAAGAAATTGGATGGTGTATCGGACAACAGGATGAAGATTGACAAGTCAAATGGTGCCAAGGCTCTTTTTGATGTCAAGACGCAGATCGTGCTTTCCAACGAAGGGTACTTGAGGGTCGCCAAGAATGTGCAGCAGATATTTCAGGAAGCGATCGGAGACAGTGAGCTGGCACTCGAAAAGACGCGAGGTGACCTGAAGGCGGCATGTGCGCACGCCGAGGATCTCGATGGTCAACTGAAGGCTCTCACGCAATCGAAGGAAGACTCCGAGGGCAAGAATCGAGAGTCGGTGGGGAAATTAAGCGGGGAGTTGAAGCATGCTCGCGACGACGTCGCTGAGTATGAAGGGAAATTGCAAGGGATTGCGAACCAGATGGAAAAAACACAACTGCAGTTGAAGGAAGCACAAGATGAACTCAGTGAAAAGATCATTCAATTGCAGTTGAGTCAGCATGAAAATATAGGCTTGGTGAAAGATAATTCCATGCTGTCTCACGATCTGGATGGCGTGCGCGACGAGTTGAAAAAATCTCAAGAGAGGAACCTCGCCCTGATGAAGAGAAATGAGATACTTTTTGCGAGAAGTGATGATCTCATAGACATATCAGATAACTCTTTCGGTAAACTGGACAGAGGCACAAAAACCGAGTCGGGGCATCTCCTCGTCAGTCCGCAACGGGAATCGGACGAGTCAAACAGGAGGAGGTTTGAAATTATTCGGCATCAGCACGAACAGGAGAAACTCGCACCGTCCAGCTCTGGCGACAAGACGGCGCTTCCAAGCAACAAGGAGGGCCAGTGATCAGGTCGTTCGCGTGACATCCTCGCCAGCACTGCACGCCCAGCAGCAGCATCGTCAACCACCTCGCCGGCTCCAGGATGGCGGCGATCGGGGGGTGCTGGCGTAGTGACCTGCACGGCTACTTCGTCGCAGCCGGGCCCGACGGCAAACCTTGCGCCTGCGCCGCCCACCGCGCCATCGTCTGCATCGTCCGCTGGATCGGCTCGGGGCCGATGCTCTCCGAGCCGGCGAACGGCCGGTCCATCGCGGCGATGAAGAAGAACACCAGCCCGAACACGCCCGAGAGCAAGGCCACCGCGCTGAGGTTGAAGGCCGAGCGCGGCAGCACGTAGGTCGTCAGCAGGGTCAGCATCGTCGCCAGCACGACCACGCTCCACAACGTGGCGGGCACCTGCGCCTCGCTGGCCTGGGTGCGTTCCCGGCGGGCCCTGATCAGTTCGTTGGTCCGGGCCCAGATCTCCGGCATCAAGGCGGCTTCGCGCGGCCCCACCGGGTCGATCCGGCCGATCGCGCGAAACATGTCATCGAGGAGGTCGCGCGCCTGTTCCGGGAATTCGCCCTTGCGCATCGCGGCCCATTCCTGATCGACCACGACACCGGCGTATGTCCGCAGCAGGTCGCGGGCCTGGCGCGACTGCACGCTGTCGTAGACCGCCAAGTCGCGCGCCAGCGCGGTCATCACGACAGCCTCGTTGCGCACCGCCTTCTCGGCCGAGCCGAACGACTCCCACACTGAGATCGCCGAGAACGCGAGCAGCAGCGAGTTGATCGTCGCGATCACGCCGAGCAGCGCGATCGCGAGGTTGCGCTCGGCCTCGGCGAAGGTGACGCGGCACAGGCGCTGGAAGGCGAGGTAGCCACCCAGCCCGATCAGGATCCAGCCGCCGCTGATCAAGAGGCCGAAGAGCCAGTTCGGAAGGTCGTAGAGGGCCAGTGGCATGCCGCCACGATAGCCACGTGCCTCACGCCGGGCCATCAGCGAATTGCTGAGATGGCCCTTCGAAAAACCCGCGAGTGCAACGGAAGCGGGAAGGCTACGCGACCTGCGAGCGCACCCACGAGACGATCTCCTGCGCCGGCAAGGCACCGCTGCGGCGGGCCACCTCCTTGCCGCCGCGGAACAGCAGCAATGTCGGGATGCTGCGGATGCCGTAGGCGGCCGCGCTGCGCTGCGCGGCCTCGGTGTCGAGCTTCGCGAAACGCACGCCGGGCAACTGGCGTGAGGCCGCCTCGAACTGCGGCGCCATCGAGCGGCACGGGCCGCACCATTCGGCCCAGCAGTCCACCAGCAGCGGCATCTCGTTGCCGGCGACATGCCGCTCCAAGCTCGCATCGTCGACCTCGATCGGGTGCGATGGCAGCAGGCTCTTGCCGCACTGGCCGCACAGCGGGTCGTCGCCCAGCCTCGCATCGGGGACGCGGTTGCGGGTCAGGCACGAAGGGCAGACGAGTTGCATGCGGGCTCCTTGCCGTCCTCAGGCAGCGTAGTTTTCAGGGAAGAATCGGCGTTCGATCAGCTCGATCAGGATGTGCAGCACCTTGATGTGCAGCTCCTGCACGCGGTCGGCATAGCGGCCCCCCGGCGTGCAGACGTAGACGTCGGTGAGCGCCTCGAACTCGGGGTTGCGCTTGCCGGTCAGCGCGATCACCGACAGGCCTTGCTCCTTCGCGACGCGGGCGGCGCGCAGGATGTTCTTGCTGGTGCCGCTGGTGCTGATCGCCAGCAGGCAGTCGCCCGGCCGGCCGTGCGCCTCGACATAGCGAGAGAACACCTGCTCGTAGCCGAGGTCGTTGCCGACGCAGCTCATGTGGCTGGCGTCGCTGATCGCGGCGGCGCCGAGGGGCGGGCGGTCATTGCGGTAGCGGCCGGTGAGTTCTTCGGCGAAGTGCATCGCGTCGCACATCGAGCCGCCGTTGCCGCACGAGTAGACGCGCCCCTTGCGCTCGAAGACCTGGATCAGCAGCGCGGCGGCCTGCTCGACGCTCGCGAGCGCCGGACCATCGGACAGCAGCGCGTCGAGCGCGCGCTGGGCTTCGCGCAGGTTGGATTGGATGTGTTCGATCATGTCGGGTCTTCCATCAGGACATCTGGGGACGGCCAGCCCGTCCGCAATGCCCCGAAGGTTAACCCTTGGCCGCGCCCAGTCCGGTCGTGGCCGGCACGATGCGGCCCCATCGGGCGGTGTGCGAGGCCAGCACGCAGACCGTCCAGCAGACCCAGGCGGTCCACAGCGAGTGGCTCAGGTAGTGCGCGCCGCGCATCACCTGCACCCAGGCGAAGACACTGCCGCAAGCCAGCGTGATGGCCAGCCAGCGGCGTGCCGCCACCGGCGATGCGCGGCGCAGCGCGAACCAGCCGGCCAGGAACGAGAACGCCGTCGACGCGTGGCCGGACGGGAAGCACTGGCCCGAGCCGCCGTCGCGCTTCCAGAACTGCCAGTGCGGCACGTAGTCGAGCACGTCGCCGCCGAAGCGGGCGAGGTCCCAGGGGCAACTGGTGGCGCTGTTGCGCTTGAGCAGCGGGATCAAGATCACGCAGGCCAGCGTGGTCGTCACCCACCAGACCCGCTCCCGCTTCGTCAGGCCGCGGGCGAAGGGCAGCGGGCGCCAGATGCCGACCAGCAGCACGCCGAACAGCGCCCAGGCCGGCCAGCGAGCGGCGTCGTGCAGCAGCGTGCCGGTGAGCCAGCGGTCGCGCCAGGCAAAGCCTTGGGCGTTGCCGAACCACGAGGTGAGGGCGAGGTCCAGGCCGCTCAGGTCCCAAGCGAGCAGCACGGCCAGCGACAGCAGCACGACCAGCAGGTCGGCGCGCAGCGTGAACGAATGCCGGGCCGGTGTTGACGGATAGACGGGAGCCACCATGGACCGCGATGCTCGCGACCCAGACTTAGGCCCGCCTTAGCTGAACCCATCAACGATCCGACAGTGTCAACTGCGTCACGTGGGATGAACACCGCGAGAACCGTGTGATATGGTCGCGCCGGCACTTCCGGGGCTCAGCCCGCGGTGTGCAGTCCTGGTCTCGGCGTACGAAGGAAAGTCGGTCAATCCAAGAACCGGCACGGGAGGCGGCGCCTGTCGCAACTCATGGAAACTCCGATGTCGAAAACTCTGGCCCAACTGAAAAAAGAGATCGCAAACCTCACGCGTGAAGCCGAGAAGCTGCAACGCAAGGAAATAGAAGGCGTCGTCGTACGCATCAAGGAAGCGATCGAGGCTTATGGCCTGACGGCGACCGACCTGGGTCTCGGCGGCGCGAAGCGCGGCCCGAAGCTGGCCGCCGCCAAGAAGGTCGCTGCGAAGCGCGGCCGCAAGAAGGCGGGCGGCGAGGTGAAGTTCCGCGACGAGTCCGGCAACGTCTGGGGCGGCCGTGGCCCGCGTCCGAAGTGGCTGCGCGATGCGTTGACGTCCGGCAAGCAGCTGTCTGATTTCGCCGTGGAATGACGACCCCTCGGTCGACGAGTACGTCGACCGGTCCCCCGGGGGGATGCGGGCCGGCTTGGGGCGGCCCGGCGCTCGGCCCGCTCCGCTTCGATCACCCGGGTATTCCCTCTGGTGACTCCAACGCGATGGTCCTCAAATAGCAAACGTTCGCGCAAACGTTTGCGTATGAAGATGGACCGCCGCAACGAAGAACGTGGTGCGAACGAAGTACCGTCCGGGCGGTTGACCGTCCCGCTGCCCGGGCAACAATCCACGCTTCGAGGAGACACACAACATGACGATCGCTTTCCACAGCCGCCAACGCCGCGGCATCGCCGTGGCCGCCGCCGCCCTGGCCACCGGCTTCTTCCTGACCGCCGCCCACGCCGATGACGCCAAGCCGCGCGTCGGGCTGGTGATGAAATCGCTGGCCAACGAGTTCTTCAAGAACATGACCGAAGGCGCGCTTGCCCACGAGAAGAAGCGCGGCGACTTCACGCTGAAGGCGGTCGGCATGCAGTCCGAGACCGACTTCGACGCGCAGACCGCCGCGGTCGAGAACTTCGTGACGCAGAAGTACGACGTGATCGTGATCGCACCGGCCGATTCGCGGGCGATGGTCGCACCGGTCGCGAAGGCGCTGAAAGCCGGCATCACTGTCGTCAACTTCGACGTGGCACTCGACCCGGCGGCGATGAAGAAGGCCGGCCTCGACCTTGCCTTCGTCGGCCCCGACAACCGCGCCGGCGCCAAGCTGGCCGGCGATGAACTCGCCAAGGCGATCGGCCCGGGCGCCAAGATCGTCATCATCGAAGGCAACCCCGGCGCCGACAACGCGCTGCAGCGCAAGCTCGGTTTCGAGGACGCGGCCAAGGCCGGCAAGCTGAACATCGTCGCGTCGCAGACCGCGCACTGGGAGACCGAGGAGGCCAACGCGGTCTTCACGAACATCCTGACCGCCAACCCCGACATCAAGGGCGTGATGGTTGCCAACGACTCGATGGCGCTCGGCGTCTCGAAGGCGCTCGATGCCGCGGGCAAGTCCGGGCAGATCAAGGTGGTCGGCTTCGACAACATCCCGGCGATCCGCCCGCTGATCAAGCAGGGCAAGGTGCTCGCGACGGTCGACCAGTTCGGCACCGAGATGGCCGCCAATGCGATCGACTACGGCATCAAGTCGCGCAAGGACAAGCAGCCGCTGAAGGGCTGGGTCAAGACGCCGATCGAGCTGGTCACCGCCAAGAACCTCAAGTAGTTCGCGCTGCCCAGGGAGCCCGCGCGTGGACAACAACAGCACCACCACCGCCACCGTCGCGCTCGAGCTGCAGGGGCTGACGCGCCGGCATCCCGGCGTGACGGCGCTCGACGGCGTCGACCTCACGCTGATGCGCGGCGAGGTGCACGCGCTGGCCGGCGAGAACGGCGCCGGCAAGTCCAGCCTGATCAAGATCCTGTGCGGCGCCGACCGCCCCGACGCCGGCCGCATGCGGCTGTTCGGCGAGGCCTACGCGCCGCAGTCGCCGCTGGCCGCGATGCGCGCCGGCATCCGCGTCGTGCACCAGGAGTTGCACATGCTGGGCGAGCTGTCGGTGGCCGAGAACCTGCTGTTCGAGCGGCTGCCGCGCACCCGGCTCGGGCTGCTCGACCGCGCTGCGATGGAACGGCGTGCACGCGAGCTGCTCGCTCTGGTCGGGCTCGACGAGCTGTCGCCGGCCACCCGCGTCGGCACGCTGGGCATGGCGCAGCAGCAGCTGCTCGAGATCGYGAAGGCGCTGTCGAACCAGCGCGGTGGCACGGCGCGCATCGTCATCATGGACGAGCCGACCGCGACGCTGACCCCGCGCGAGACCGACCGCCTGCTCGCCATCATCCGCAAGCTGCGCGGCGACGGCGTCACGGTGGTCTTCGTGTCGCACCACCTGCAGGAGCTGTTCGAGGTGTGCGACCGCGTCACGGTGCTGCGCAACGGCCGCCACGTCGCGACGCAGACCATGGCCGGCACCTCGACCGGCGAGCTGGTCCGGCTGATGGTGGGGCGCGATCTGGTCGAGCGGCCGCCGCGCGTTGCGCCGGCACTCGATGCCAGCCAGCCCACGGCGCTGCGGGTCGAAGGCCTGCGCCACGCCGGCCGGCGCGATGCGGCGCCGATCGATTTCAGCCTGCGCTACGGCGAGATCGTCGGGCTGGCCGGCCTGGTCGGCTCCGGCCGCACCGAGACGCTGCGCGCGATCTTCGGCGCCGACCGCGCCGCCGCCGGGCAGGTCTTCCGCGACGACCGGCCGGTGCGCATCACGAGCCCGAAGGATGCCCTCGCGCACGGCATTTGCCTCGTCACCGAGAACCGCAAGGAAGAAGGCCTGGTGCTCGACATGCCGATCCGCGCCAACCTGAGCCTGGCACGGCTCGGCGCGGTGTCGCGCGGCGGGCTGCTGAGTGCCGAGGCCGAGAACGCGGCGGCGCGCCGCATGGTCGGCGAGCTGCAGATCCGGCTGGCGTCGATCGCGCAGCCGGTGCGCCAGCTGTCGGGCGGCAACCAGCAGAAGGTGGTGCTCGGCAAGTGGCTGCTGCGCGACCCGAAGGTGCTGCTGCTCGACGAGCCGACGCGCGGCGTCGACGTCGGCGCCAAGGCCGAGATCCACGCGCTGCTCGAACGCATGGCCGCGCAGGGCATGGCGGTGCTGGTGGTCTCATCCGACCTGCGCGAGCTGATCGGCCTGTGCGACCGCATGCTGGTGATGAGCCGCGGCGTGCTGGTCGGCGAGCTGCCGCGCGCGCAGTTCGATGAAGAGGCCATCCTCGCGATGGCTTACCGTGAATACCTTGTTCGTCCGCCACAAGCGGCCTAGCGACAGAAGGCCTGGATCCGATGCAAACGATGAACCTGACACCGTCCCCCTCCGCCGGCGCCTCGATGGGCGACCGCGCCGCGCTGGTGCTGCGCGAGGCCGGCATCGGGCTGGCGCTGCTGGTGCTGCTGGGCGTGTTCGCGCTGCTGTCGCCGATCTTCCTGACCGCCGGCAACATCACCAACATCTTCACGCAGATCTCGATCAACGTGATCCTCGCGGTCGGCATGACTTTCGTGATCCTGATCGGTGGCATCGACCTCTCGGTCGGCTCGGTGATGGCGTTCTGCGCGGTGGTGGCCGGCACGGTGCTGAAGCTCGACGGGCTCGACCCGGCCATGGCGATCGTGCTCGCGCTGGCGGCGAGCATCGCGGTCGGCGCGGCCTGCGGGCTGGTCAACGGCGCGGTGTCGGCCTGGTGGGCGATCCCGTCGTTCATCGTCACGCTGGGCATGCTGAACATCGCGCGCGGCGCGGCGCTGCAATGGACGCAGGCGCGCTCGATCTACGAGTTCCCCGACGCCTTCAACAACTTCGGCAGTGCCACGCTGCTGGGCGTGCCGGCGATCTTCCTGGTGGCGCTCGCGCTGGTGGCGGCCGGCTGGTTCGTGCTGAACCGCACCGTGTTCGGCCGCCTGGTCTACGCCATCGGCAACAACGAAGAAGCGGTGCGGCTGGCCGGCCACAGCGTGCGCTTCTACAAGATCGCGGCCTTCGTGATCTGCGGCGCGGCGGTCGGCGTCGGCGCGGTGATCTACATGACGCGGCTGACGATCGCGAGCCCGATCTCGGGCATCGGCTTCGAGCTGAATGCGATCGCGGCGGTGATCATCGGCGGCACCAGCCTGTCGGGCGGGCGCGGCTCGATCATCGGCACGCTGCTCGGCGCGTGCATCATCGGGGTCCTGGCCAACGGCCTGATCCTAATCGGCATGAGCGACTTCCTTCGGCAGATGGTCACCGGTTTCGTCATCATCCTCGCGGTGGTGCTGGACGTGCTGCGCGCACGGCTGGCGCAGCGTGCCGCGCGATGAACGGCAGCGAGCGCAACGAGGGCGGCGGCGAACGCAGCGAACGCACAAGTGGGCGCGAGGCCCGCGTGCCGACCCGCATCAGCACCATCAAGGACGTGGCGCTGCAGGCCCAGGTCTCGGTGACGACGGTGTCGCACGTGGTCAACGGCACGCGCTTCGTCAGCGAGGCGGCGCGCCAGCGGGTGCAGCAGGCGATCGAGGAGCTGCGCTACGTGCCGAGCGCGCTGGCGCGCAGCCTGAAGAGCAACCGCACCCACACCGTCGGGATGATGATCCCGAACAGCTCGAACCCGTATTTCGCCGAGATCATCCGCGGCATCGAGGACACCTGCTACGAGGCCGGCTTCAACGTGATCCTGTGCAACTCCGACGATGACCCGCTGAAGCAGAGCACCTACGTGCGCCTGCTCAGCGAGAAGCAGGTCGACGGGCTGATCGTGATGTCGTCCGGCGCCGACGGCGAGCTGCTCGATACCTTGCGCGACGCCAACATGCCGCAGGTGGTGGTCGACCGCGAGATCGACGACCTGGAGGCCGACCTGGTCGAGGTCAACCACGAGGCCGGGGGCGTGATCGCGACCGAGCACCTGCTGTCGCTCGGGCACCGGCGCATCGCCTGCATCGCCGGGCCGCAGACGCTGTCGTCGGCGCGCCAGCGCGTGCTGGGCTACCACCGTGCGCTGCGCGAGGCCGGCCTCACGGTCGACGACCGGCTGCTGCGCAGCGCCGATTTCACGAGCGCCGGCGGCCATGCCGCGATGGCCTCGCTGCTGCAGGCCGGCGTGCAGCCGACCGCGGTGTTCGTCTCGAACGACCTGATGGCGATCGGCGCGATCTGCGCGGCCGCCTCGCAGGGCTTGCGCATTCCGCAGGACCTCTCGGTGATCGGCTTCGACGACATCGCGCTGTCGGCCTACAGTAACCCGCCGCTGACCACCGTCGCGCAGCCCAAGCACCGCACCGGCGAGCTGGCGGCGCAGCTGCTGATGCAGCGCATCGCCGACCGCGGGCGGGCGCTGCAGCGCGAGATCCTGCAGCCGTCGCTGACGGTGCGGCAGTCGACCGGGCCGGTGCCGTCATGACGAAGCGTGTCGTCGTGCTCGGCAGCGTCAACGCCGACCTGGTGCTGCGCTGCGAACGGCTGCCGGGCCCCGGCGAGACGGTGCATGGCCGCGAGTTCAAGGTGCTGCCGGGCGGCAAGGGCGCGAACCAGGCGGTGGCCGCGGCGCGGCTCGGCGCGGCGGTCAGCTTCATCGGCTGCGTCGGTGCCGACGACCACGGGCGCGAGGCGCGGCGCCGGCTGGCGGCCGAGGGCATCGAGCTCTCGCATCTGGCCGAGGTGGCGCAGCCGACCGGCGTCGCGATGATCCTGGTCGACGACCACGGGCAGAACAGCATCGCGCTGTCGGCCGGCGCCAATGCGGCGCTCGGCGTCGCGCAGGTCGAGGCGGCGGCGGCGCTCATCGCGTCGGCGGCGCTGCTGGTGTGCCAGCTCGAATCGCCGCTCGCGGCGGTGACGCGGGCCATCGCGATCGCCCATGCGGCGGGCGTGCCGGTGCTGCTGAACCCGGCGCCGGCGCAGGCCTTGCCGGCGGCCTTGCTGCAGCAGGTCGACGTGCTGGTGCCCAACGAGAGCGAGGCGGCGGTGCTGCTCGGCGAGGCGCTCGCGCCGGCCGACGCGGCGGCGCGGCTGCGCGAGCGCGGCCCGGCGACGGTGATCGTCACGCTGGGCGCCGATGGCGTGC
>NZ_JBFULV010000108.1:0-20596 GCF_054049715.1 Rhizobacter sp. P5_C2
GGTATCGACGGTTGGCTGACCTCGTTCGATGTAGGTAGCAATGGGGGCACGGTATCGGGCGCACTAAGCCTGAACCCCTTTTGCTGGCAAGCGGCAATGCATTGATGCAATCGCTGCGTGTCTTCAGGCGAAAGTTTTCCCCGATGGACCGCACAACCGGCTACTTGCTTCGTTTCGTCTTTGACGAGCAAATAGCTGTTCCATTCGCCGCAGCCTCCGACCGCATTCACTGCGAACATGAGCACTGCAGCCCGCGCGAACCGTGACATTCTTTTGGGAACATGCTGTGTGTTCAACTGAGACTCCCACGAGGCACAACGTTTTTTTTGGATTGACCGGACTGCGCCGGTGAGGTGCTTGACCCGAGCGCTTCAGCATGCCCATAGAGGCGACTCTTCTGAGCTTCCGAAACGAGGACCTGATTCACAAAGCTCCCGCTTGAATGGTTTCGCCGCAAGCATCCTGCCCGAAAGCCGTCAGTCACGACCGGCTGGTCATGGCCGAAGCCAGACGCTGCGATCGAGCCATTCTCCTACGGAAGTTTGTCCGTCGACTTGGCCGCTGCGAACAGCTCTCTGCCGGTGCGGTATCGATGCCAAACGATGCAGACAGCGAAGACGATGCCAGCGATCTCAGACAATACGTGAACGAACGTGCGCTCAGTGTCGATCCACAGTAGCCATCCAGAGAGGAGAGCTAGCAAAGGGCCGAGCACGTAGGCTGGCAACCTCTCCCAGGGCAAGAGAGCAAGACCCATGGATCACTCCTGACGCAATATCGACTGAAGATTACCCGAAAGCAGTCCCTCGCCATGGACCGCTCCTGGCCGGTTGTCGTCAGTCGACAGGTGTTCCTGGTCATCCGCTGGCAAGCGTCTGCGGAAGACATTTCGACCACGTTTCGAGCCCTGCTACGTCCCGGCAGAGTTGCCGAGAAGGGCACAATCAGACCTATGTTGCGCCCCTTTGCCGACTTGGACCTGAGCTGCTTCTGGGAGTCCTCCGACTACGCTGCGCGCGAGTATGTGGACGTGCCATGCACACTGGAGGCAGTCGAGGCGGTAGAGGCTGAGCTACGGTACAAGCTGCCCGCAGCTTACGTTGCTCTCGCCGCGCTCCAAAACGGCGGCGTGCCGAGAAGGACGGTTCACCGAACTGCCTCTCGAACCTCATGGGCAGCGGACCATGTCGCCATCACTGGCATCTTCTCCATCGGGAACGACAAGCCGTACTCGCTCTGCGGGGAACTCGGAAGTCGCTTCCACATTGAGGAGTGGGGCTACCCCGAGATCGGCGTCTACTTTGCGGACTGCCCTTCGGCCGGGCACGACATGCTCTGCCTAGACTATCGCGCCTGCGGTCCGCAAGGTGAGCCGGCAGTGGTGCACGTAGACCAAGAACTCGACTACGCCATTACTCTTGTCGCGCCGGACTTTGAATCCTTCATCCGCGGCTTGGAGGGCAGTGGCGCGTTTGATTGAGGTACTCAGCGGAGCGCCTTACGAGCTGACTTCCCACCCGAAAGCAGCCATTGACGAAGGACTTCTGCTGGCCGGCTGAGGACGTTCGGGCTTAGCTGCTGGTGGCCTCGAAACGACCCGTTGCGGGAATTCGCGATGCCAGATCGCCCTTATCAAAGCTGTCACTCAGCGCTCGACGTGACAGGTGGCGCGCGTGGTCCTGCAAAGCATCCCTTCGCTGCGGCTTCAAACGACAGCCCCTCTACCCTGGATCAAGGTGCCTACCACCTTGGCTGTGCCCCAGGTGATGACCGCACCAAGAATTCCAAGGCTGAAGATGATGGTGAGATTCAGCGCCAGATGGTTCCAAGGACCCGGTGATACGGTGAAGCTGGAAAGGATCACTGAACATGCAAACGCGACCAGTTGCGAAGGCACGAAAATGAGGGCAGCTGCAGCCCATACAGAAATCCTTTGATTGCGGGAAAGGCCGTTCAGTCTGGACGTACGCAGAAGCCTGCGAATGGACACGACAGCCCACACTACCGCAGCAAATGAACCGATGGCAATCGCAGTGAAGACGTTCAGTTCTGGCATATGCAAGATGCAGGCGGTCTAACAATGTTGGATGGAGGCTTGGGCCACAAGGCGTCAAGCGAGCTACCTCGAAGCAGTCTTTCGCGACCGCTGCAAGTGGCCGAATGTTGCCGGTCGGCTGCCCTGCCTGATCGCCTGTCGGCGACCCGTTGCGGACCTTCGCGTCGTTGATCTCGAACCAGGAGGCTGTCGTTCGACGTTTGACTGAGAGGCGTCTTACAGCTGGCGAAGTCAGCTGCAAGACGTCCTTTTCATGGAGGGTCAGGCCTCACGCGCAGAACACGACGCGTTGCTGGCAGTCGCATGGCTTTGGCATTCTTCGCTCTTGGATGTTGCCTGTTCCAGGAGCGAGAGAAACCTGTTGAAGCTTTCCTCGCTCTGGCCGTATCGCTCAAGTATTGCCGTTGCCCAACCTTGTACGCAGCTCCACTTGGTGCGAGTGAACAGGAAATCATTGAACGCGCGGTTGAACCAGTCGAAATCGCCGAGTACACCCGCAGCTGCTAGACCGGCATCGAAGCCATAAAGCTGCGTTTCGAGCGAGCGAAGATCGAAGTCTCGGATGTACATACCCGGCTTCAACGTGACTGCCTTGATGTGAGCCAATGTGAGCGGATGCGGCTTCATCTGCGGGGCCCAATGTTTGACGTGAGAGGCGCTTGGAGGCCGCAGGCCGGAAAGCGTCCTCTCGAAACTTCCGTGGTGCAGACGGCGACATCGCATCCATCGACCCGGCTTGCCCGAAAGCAGTCTACCGCGGTCATCTGCAAGTGGCCGGCAGTTCGCGTCCAACAGGTGCGCCGTTCACCGGTTCAGTCGCTCGCAAGCGGAGTCAGGCTTCATGCCAGAGGACGCCTCTCAACCTCTCTCTTGCCGGGTCGTGCCGGCGATGGCAATCCCACTGCCGCGCCGCGGCAGAAGTTGATTTCCTCGGCACCCAGAGGCGGTCTTCGGAGAGTGGGCCGTGCACTCGGCGGTAATACTCGATTGCTTCGAGACGCTTCCTGCGAATCCGCGCACGAATCGGACCTCGGGATCGAATTTCCCAGTCGACGAGGCCGGCCATAAGCAAACGAAGCTCGGCCTTGCTCAGCATAGGCCAGCTCGCTCGACGGCGCATGAGTGGGTTGCGAACTTGAACGCTCGCGGTTTTCAGCAGCCGCATCTGGTCTGCAAGTTGGTCATGTTCGCGCAGACTACCCCAAAGGCGCCGCTCGCGACCGTCCGCTGCTGGCCGACATCAGTCGAGTTCGATTCCCAAACCGCACTCGCCGTGAGCAGAGGCTGAGGCTGTCAAGGGCCGCATGAACAAGCGGTATCCTCAGCCCCTTTACTCCAAAGGATCGAGATGGCACTGTCAAAGAAGAAGCGCGTCGGCAAGAGAACCATTTCTGCCAAGCAAGTCAGGAAGACGGCCAGCGGCCGGAAGCGCCGCAAGGCCGATGGCACCCAGCCCCCGAAGGCGGTGACCCCGGCTTCGACGCCTGCGGCGTCCTGACCACTCGGGCCAGCAGATCGCGCCAAGCCGCTTCGGCTTGGTCGATCGCGCGCGGCTCAAGTGAGACACCCCCCGAATGCTTCTCGACATCGGCCCGCTGCGCCGCAATGCCGCCTTCCGTCGTCTGTTCGCCAGCCAATTCATCTCCGGGCTGGGCACCATGGTCAGCTATGTGGCCGTGCCCTGGCAGCTCTACCAGCTGACGCATTCCAACGCGCAGGTGGGCCTGTTGGGCCTCGTGCAGTTGGTGCCGGTCGTCGCCTGCGGGCTGCTCGGCGGCGCGCTGGCCGACCGCGTGGACCGCAAGCGCCTGCTGATCGCATCGGAAGCCCTGATGGCGCTGTGCCTGGCGGGCCTGCTGGCCAACGCGCTGACAGCGGCGCCCAGCGTGCTGGCGATCTACGCGCTGGTGGCCGTGCTGCAGGGCGCCAGCGGCTTCCATCGCCCGGCGCTCGAGGCGTTGACGCAAAAGCTCGCGCGGCCCGAAGAGTTCGCCGCCGTCGCAGCGCTGTCTTCCGTGCGTGGAACCGTCGGCATGGTGGCCGGGCCGGCGCTGGCCGGCTTGCTGCTGGCGCGCTGGGGTGTGGTGGGCGCCTATCTGTTCGACTTCTGCACCTTTCTCGCGGCGCTGTTCTTCATCTCTCGCATCCCGCAAGCGGCCATCGGCACGGTGGACGCTCCGAGCGAACGTCCCCATCTTCTCAGCGACTTGGGCGAAGGCCTGCGCTACGCGTGGGCGCGGCCCGAGCTGATGGGGACCTACATCGTCGACATCGTCGCGATGGCCTTCGCCTTCCCGGTGGCGCTCTTCCCGGCCATGGCGGCCGCCGACGGGCGCACCGAAGCCATCGGCTGGCTGCTGTCGGCGATGTCGATCGGCGCGCTGGCCATCGGCCTCTTCAGCGGCTGGACCGGCAGGGTCGTGCGCCATGGCCGTGCGGTGGTCATCGCGGCCGCCGTGTGGGCGCTCGGCATCGTGGCACTGGGCTTCGCGCCCAGCCTGGCGCTGGGTCTGCTTTGCCTGGCGGTGGCCGGCGCGGCCGACATGGTCAGCGGCGTGTTCCGCGGCACGATCTGGAACCAGACCATTCCCAACACGCTGCGCGGGCGCCTGGCCGGCATCGAGATGATCAGCTACCTGACCGGCCCGCTCATCGGCAACACGCGGGCCGGATTCATGGCCGACGCCTGGGGTGTCTCGGCCGCCGTCTGGATCGGCGGCGCGATCTGCTTCGCAGGCGTCATCGCGACGGGATTCGCCCTGCCGCGCTTCTGGGCCTACCGCAGCGCACCGGTGCACGCTGCGGGCGTGGTGGCGGCTTAGCCTACTTCGCCGAAGCCGGGAAGGCCGGCAGCTTGCCGATGTCGCGCGGGTCGTGCTGGATGATGACCGTCGCCTTCAGGTTCTTCGCGATCTGCTTGACGCGCTGGATCGACGCGAGGGTCTGCGCGCGGTCGTAGTTGAAGCCCGGCACGCCGTCGTGCTCGTAGTTCTCGTGGAAATGCACGGCATCGCCGCTCAGGATCACCGGCCCCATCTCCTTCAGGCGCACCAGCAGGATGCTGTGCCCCGGCGTGTGGCCCGGCGCGCGCAGCATCATCACGGTGCCGTCGTCGAACACGTCCTTGTCCACGCTCAGCGGCTCGACCTTGCGCTTCTCGGCGATCCACTCGGCGAAGCCCTTCACGTTCGCACTGCCCATCGGCGGCGTGGCATTGATGCCGTCCCAATCGCCCTTGCCGATCAGCAGCGTCGCATTCTTCAGCGGCGCCAGCTGCCCGGTGTGGTCGGCGTGGTAATGGCTGATGCCGACGTACTTCACGTCTTCGGGGTTGACGTTGATCTGCTTCAGCAGATCGGCCAGCGGCTTGTTGGTCGCGCTGGGGACGGATCCCGGCAGGTAGCCCGTGTCCCAGACCATCACGTCCGAGCCGTGGCGGATGACGTAGCAGCTGAAGGTGAAGGGCTTCGTCGTCTCGCTGTAGGCGAAGGTGTCGCTGAAGCGCCTCGGGTCGTTGGTGCCGGTGCCGCAATCGAGGCGCGTCAGCGTGACCTCCTGGGCTGCCGCCGAAAGGGAAAGAAGCGCGCCGATGCCGAGCGCCAACCAGAAGCGGTGTTTCATTTTTTCTCCTTGTTCATGTCAGAGGGATCAAAGGGGAGTGACGAGAATCGAAAATTGCAGTGGCTCGCACCGCCGGCCAGGGTTTGCGTGCGTTCCAGGCGAATGCCTCGCGCGGCATAGGCGACGAAATCGAGCCCGCAGATGTTCGGCAGGATGTCCTTGTCGCCATGCTGGCCCGCGAATTTGCAGAAGCCGCAAGCGGTGTAGTCGATGCCGAATTCAAAGCTGTCGCCCGGGCCCGGCTCGACGAAGTCGTAGACGAAATCGTCCGGAAACTCGCTCCGATGGCTTGCCGTCGTGCTGGTGGCAGCCTGCGCGCGCAGCAAGGCCTGATTCTCCGGCGACATGAATTGCTGCCCCGAGGCCAGGCGTTCGGCTTCGGGCACGGTGAGCAATTGCGCCTTGAAGGTTTCTCGCTCGATGTCGCCGATCACCGGCAGCGGCACACCGTGTCGCCGCAGCACCCGGCTGATGGCCATGAAGCCCATCAGTCGCATGAAGAAATCGCTCATGCGGCTTGCCGCGCCGCCGACATAGGGCATCTGCGTGAGCACGGTCTCGAATTCGTCCATCACCTGTTGCCTGACTTCATCCATGTCGGTCAGATGCCCGCGCTCGCGCAGCATCGCTTCGGCCAGGTCGAGCCGGTGGCGCATGGCCGCCTCCATGGCACCGCGGTGCGACTTGTAGAAGGGGTGGATGATCTCGGCCATGGCGAACCCTTTGTCGTGCGTGGACCAGGCGCGTCTTATACAACGGGTTCCCATCCACACCCTCGTCCTGGAAGGAACAGCGATGCCGTCGACTTTCACCGAAGCTTCGTCGCCCGATCTCTCGCCTCCTGATCTCTCGCCGCCTGATCCATCATCGCTCGCGCTGCTGCGCGAGCGCGTGTTCGGCCGCCACCCCGCCACGGTGTGGATGACCGGCCTCAGCGGGGCAGGCAAGTCGACGCTCGCCGCGCTGCTCGAACGCACGCTGCTGCAACGCGGGCGGCCCGTGCTGGTGCTTGACGGCGATGTCGTGCGCGAAGGCCTGAACCGGGGCCTCGGCTTCTCCGATGCCGACCGCGACGAGAACATCCGCCGCATCGCCGAGGTCGCGCGCCTGGCCAACGACGCCGGCCTGCAGGTGCTCGCCGCGGTGATCTCGCCGCGCGCCGCGCACCGCGCCGCGGCACGCGAGCGCATTGGCAGCGCCCGCTTCGTCGAGGTTCACCTGAGCACCTCGCTCGCGACCTGCGCGGCGCGCGACCCGAAGGGCCTGTACGCCCGAGCGAAGGCCGGCGGGCTGGCCGACTTCACCGGCATCGGCTCGGCCTACGAGGTGCCCGCGCAGCCCGAACTGCGGCTGGACACCGGCGAGCTGACGCCGGCCGACGCCGCGGCCCGGGTGGTGGCGCTGCTGCAGGCGCGCGGGCATCTTCCGGCCTAGCTGCTGCGGCCTTGCCCGGTAACATCCCCGCCGCATGGAAGTACCCCGCGACATGGCCGATCCCGGCGACGCCCACCCCACGACGCTGCAGGAAACGCCGCTGACGCGCTTCCTGCGCGCGGTGATGTGGGGCGCGGCGATCGTGCCGCTGGCCGGCTTCATCGCGGTGAGCTGGTGGGCCTGGCGCGTGGCCGCCGACGACGGCCGCAATACGCTGGTGCGCACCAGCGACGTGGCGGCGCGGCATGCGCAGCGCGTCTTCGAATCGTCGCGCGAGATCGCCGAGAAGTCGCTGCGCTTCATCGGCGTATCCGACGACGAGGTGCGGGCCAACGAGGCAGCGCTGCGCACGCGGCTGATGGACACGAGCACCGGCATCCCGGGCGTGCGCTCGATCTCGGTGTGGGATGCGCAGGGGCATCACCTGGTGGGCACCGGGTTTCCGGTCGGCTCCAGCAGCGTCTCAATCGCCGACCGCAACTACTTCCAGCAGATGAAGGCCACGCAGGACCGGCTGGTCATCGGCGACATCGTGCTCGGCCGCGCCTCCGGCATGCCGGCGCTCAGCATCGCGGTGCGCCGCCCGAGCGCCGACGGCGGCTTCGGCGGCATGGTCGTGATCGCGCTGCAGCCGGCGGTGTTCGAGGAGTTCTACCGCTCGATCGCGCTGGAAGAAGCCGGCGTCAGCACCTTCACGCTGTTCAAGGCCGACGGCACGCTGCTGACGCGTTGGCCGGCGCTGCCGACCCCGATGGCACGCCTGCCGGAGGCCAGCCCGGTGATCGCCGCGGTGCGGCGGGGCGAGCACGCGGGCGTGCTGAGCTTCCGCTCCAGCTTCGACGGCGCATCGCGCACCGTGAGCTACCAGCAGGTGCGCGACCTGCCGGTGTACGTCAGCAGCTCGCTGCGCGACGATGCGATCCTTGCCGACTGGAAGCGCCTCGTCGCGCTGCTCGCGGCCATCACGCTGCCGGTGACGATCGGCCTCGTGTCCGTGGCCTGGCTCGCGCTGCGCAAGACGCAGCTGGAGCAGCGCATGGCGGTCGAGATCCATGCCGAGACGCGCAAGCGCGCGCAGGCCGAGAAGGCGGCGCTGCAGTCGCAGAAGCTGGAGGCGCTGGCGCAGCTGACCGGCGGCGTGGCGCACGACTTCAACAACCTGCTGGCGATCGTCAACAGCAACCTGCACGTCGTGAAGAAGCTGCGGCCCGACGTGGCCGAGATGAAGCAGATCGGCGCGATCTCGCGCGCAGTCGGCTCGGGCGCGCGGCTGACGCGGCAGCTGCTGTCGTTCTCGCGGCGCCAGGCGCTGAAGCCCGAGCGGGTCGAGCTGGCGACGTGGCTGCCGGCGGTGAGCGAGCTGCTGAAGGCGACGCTCGGCAGCAGTGTCGCGCTGTCGCTCGAGGTGGCACCGGACGTTTCCCCGATCCGCGTCGATGTCGGCGAGCTGGAACTCGCATTGATCAACCTGGCCTCGAACGCACGGGACGCGATGCCGGGCGGCGGCCGCCTGACGATCGAAGCGAGCCAGGAGCCGGCGGGTGAGAGAGACGGCGGGGGCGCGCCGGAGCGCGTGCTGATCCGTGCCACCGACACCGGCACCGGCATCGAGCCGGCGCTGCTCGCCAAGGTGTTCGAGCCGTTCTTCACGACCAAGCCGGCCAGCAAGGGCAGCGGGCTCGGCCTGAGCCAGGTGCAGGGCTTCTGCGTGCAGGCGGGCGGCAGTGCCGAGGTGCGCTCAGAGCCGGGGCAGGGAACCTCGATCCTGATGTGGCTGCCTGCCCGTCCGGGTGCGGTCTTCGACGCGGTGCCGGCGTCGCTGGCCGAACCGGCGGCCGTCACCGGAAACGTGCTGCTGGTCGACGACAACGACGAGGTCGTCGATGCCACCGCCGAGATGCTGCAGGCCTGCGGGCTGCAGGTGCACAGCGTGCGCTCGGCCGATGCAGCGCTCGACGCGCTCGCCCAGTCGGCCGAAGCGCCCGACCTGGTGTTCTCGGATGTCTCGATGCCGGGCGAGATGGACGGCATCCAGCTCGCCCACGAGATCCGCCGGCGCTGGCCGGCACTGCCGGTCGTGCTGCTGACCGGCTATGCGACGCGCGTGCACGACGCGACGGCGGCCGGCTTTCGGGTGCTCAGCAAGCCGGTCGGCGCGCAGGCCCTGCTCGACGAGTTCGTGCGCGCGACGCGAGGGGGCTGAGCACCCCTCCAGGCGTCGTCAATGGCGTCTGACGTCTTCTTCGTCTTCCGATTCTTCGTCCGCGTCGTCGGCGATCGCTTCGACGTCGTCGGATGCGAACGGCCGGCCCGCCGCGTTGGTGTCCCACACCGGATCGCTGAGCAGCTGGTCGGGCAGGATGTCGGCCGCATCGCCGCGGCCGTCGCCGGTGGCCGAGCCGCGCTCGCCGGTGCCGCCGGCATCGCTGTCGCTGTCGCGGTTCACCGGCAGGGCGCCGAGTTCGCCCGGGTTGTCGGCATCGGTGGGCATCGCGCGTTCGCCTTGCACGTCGCTGCCGCTGTCCGAACTGTCGCTCGGGCCGAGCGCGTCGACGTCGCGGCCGATCGCACGGGGGGCGGCGCGTTCGCCGCCGAGGATGCTGCTGTTCGACATCGAATAGTCCTTTCGAAGCGGTGGGTGGATGCGGCCGCGCGGTGCGCGCAACCCATGCGTCCAGACTAGGCGGCGCATCGCGTGCCGTCTGTAGGGCAGGGCGTGGCGAGCCGTAGGACAGGGTCGTGCCTTCGAGCGGGAAAACCCTTCGCGGGCCCTGGCAGCACGCTCCTAGAATCGTTGTGCACCCGCACAATGACCCATCACGCGACCCCACCGGGTCCCGCAAGGAGTTTTCCGAATGGCCCCGACTCGCCGCCCTTCCGCCAAGACGGAAGGCGCCACCCCCGACGCTGCCAGAGAGTCTGCCAAGGAGTCCGCCAAGGGAGGCGCGAAAGAAGCCGGCGGCACCACACGCGTGCTGAAGAAGTACCCGAACCGCCGCCTCTACGACACGCAGAACAGCACCTACATCACGCTGGCCGACGTGAAGGCGATGGTGCTGGCCGCCCAGGATTTCGTCGTGCGCGACGCCAAGACCTCCGAAGACCTGACGCGCAGCATCCTGCTGCAGATCATCCTCGAGGAAGAAACCGGCGGCGTGCCGATGTTCTCGTCGCAGATGCTGGCCCAGATCATCCGGTTCTACGGCCACTCGATGCAGGGAATGATGGGCAGCTACCTCGAGAAGAACCTGCAGGCCTTCACCGACATGCAGGCCCGCGTGGCCGAGCAGTCGAAGGGCCTGAACCCCGAGCTGTGGACGCAGTTCCTGAACGGGCAGGCGCCCGGCGTGCAGGGGGTGATGGGCAACTACCTCGAGCAGTCGCGCCACATGTTCGAACAGATGGCGAAGCAGGCGGAAGCCCTCTTCCCGGGCATGCCGGGGTTCGTTCCGCCCAAGCGCTGAGTGCGGCATGGACGACCGGTTCACCGGCGGTTGCCTCTGCGGCCAGGTTCGATTCGTGGCAACCGGGCGGCCCTGGCGGGTCGGCTTGTGCCACTGCCTCGATTGCCGCAAGCACCACGGGGCGCTGTTCTACGCCGCCGCGATGTTCCCCGAGCAGGCGGTGGCGGTCGAAGGCGAAACCCACGAGTACGCCGGGCGCTGCTTCTGCCCCCGCTGTGGCTCGTCGGTCTTCTCGCGCAGCGGCGGCGAGATCGAGGTGAACCTCGGATCCCTCGATGCGCCGGACCAGCTGACCCCCACCTACGAGTGTTGGACGGTCCGCCGCGAGGCCTGGTTGCCGCCGTTTCCGCTCGCGAGGCACTACGAGCACGACCGTGACGCCACGGGGCGGTTCGAGCAGTAGTTGCACCCCGGAAGCCGGCCGCTGACCCGTCCGGACGCGCGGGACCCGCCAATCGGCGAAAATCCGCGGATGACACAAGACACCCTGGCGCCAGCCACCCCTTCGGCCGCTGCGTCCCCCAAGATCGGCTTCGTCTCCCTCGGCTGCCCGAAAGCGCTGACCGATTCCGAGCTGATCCTCACGCAACTGCGTGCCGAGGGCTACGACACCTCCAAGACCTTCGCCGGCGCCGACCTGGTGATCGTCAACACCTGCGGCTTCATCGATGACGCCGTCAAGGAAAGCCTGGACACCATCGGCGAGGCGCTGGCCGAGAACGGCAAGGTCATCGTGACCGGCTGCCTGGGCGCCAAGGCCGGCGACGGCGGCGGCAACCTGGTGCGCCAGATGCACCCGAGCGTGCTGGCCGTGACCGGCCCGCATGCCACGCACGAGGTGATGGACGCGGTGCACCTGCACGTGCCCAAGCCCCACGACCCGTTCATCGACCTGGTGCCGGCGCAGGGCATCAAGCTGACGCCGCGCCATTACGCCTACCTGAAGATCAGCGAAGGCTGCAACCACCGCTGCAGCTTCTGCATCATCCCCAGCATGCGCGGCGACCTGGTCTCGCGCCCGGTCGGCGACGTGCTCGGCGAGGCGCAGCGGCTGTTCGAAGCCGGCGTCAAGGAGCTGCTGGTGATCAGCCAGGACACCAGTGCCTATGGCGTCGACGTGAAGTACCGCACCGGCTTCTGGGACGGCAAGCCGGTGCGCACCCGCATGCTCGACCTGTGCGAGAAGCTCGGCGAGCTGGCCGAGCGCCATGGCGCCTGGGTTCGGCTGCATTACGTGTACCCGTATCCGCATGTCGACGAGGTGCTGCCGCTGATGGCCCAGGGCCGCGTGCTGCCCTACCTCGACGTGCCGTTCCAGCATTCGCACCCCGACGTGCTGAAGCGCATGAAGCGCCCGGCCAACGGCGAGAAGAACCTCGACCGCCTGCAGCGCTGGCGCGAGATCTGCCCCGAGCTGGTGGTGCGCAGCACCTTCATCGCGGGCTTCCCCGGCGAGACCGAGGCCGAGTTCGAGCACCTGCTCGATTTCATGCGCGAGGCGCGCATCGACCGCGCCGGCTGCTTCGCCTATTCGCCGGTGGCGGGCGCGACGGCCAATGCGCTGCCCGATGCGGTGCCGGCCGAGCTGCGGGAGGAGCGTCGCGCGCGCTTCATGGCGGTGGCCGAAGAGGTGTCGGCCGCCAAGCTGCGCGAGCGTGTCGGCGCGACGATGCAGGTGCTGGTCGATTCGGCCCCGGCGCTCGGCCGCAAGGGGGGAGTCGGCCGCAGCTATGCCGATGCGCCCGAGATCGACGGCGTGGTGAAGCTGCTGCCGCCGGAGAAGGCCTCGAAGACGCTGAAGGTCGGCGAGTTCACGAAGGCGCGCATCGTCGGCACGCAAGGCCACGACCTTGTGGCGCAACCGATCTGAGATGGCGGCCGACGACAAGCCCGATCAACGCACTGCGCTGATCCACCACCCCTACGTGCCGCCGGGCGGGTTCGGCGCCGTGGCACCGGGCGTCTACAAGGCGTCGACGGTGATCTTCCCGAGCACCGCCGCGCTGCGTGCGCGCACCTGGCGCGAGAAGACCGGCTACACCTACGGCCTGCACGGCACGCCGACCAGCTTCACGCTGGAAGAGCGCATCGCGACGCTCGAGGGCGGCTTGCACACGCTGCTGGTGCCGAGCGGGCTGTCGGCGATCACGCTGGTCGACATGGCCTTGCTGAAGACCGGCGACGAGCTGCTGATCCCCGACAACGCCTATGGCCCCAACAAGGAGCTGGCGCGCAACGAGCTGGCGCGCTGGGGCATCGCGCACCGCTTCTACGATGCGATGGACCCGGCCTCGCTGCAGGCCGCGATCGGCCCGGCGACGAAGCTGGTCTGGCTGGAGGCGGCCGGCTCGGTGACGATGGAGTTCCCCGACCTGCCGGCGCTGATCAGGATCGCCCGCGATGCCGGCCTGACCTGTGCGCTCGACAACACCTGGGGCGCGGGCTTGGCCTTCGATCCGTTCGCGATCGGCGTCGACATCTCGATCCAGGCGCTGACCAAATACCCGTCCGGCGGCGCCGACGTGCTGATGGGGTCGGTGACCACGCGCGACGAGCCGCTGCACCTGAAGCTGAAGTTCGCGCACATGCGCATGGGCTGGGGCGTCGGCGCGAACGATGTCGAGTTCGTGCTGCGCTCGCTGCCGTCGCTCGCGCTGCGCTATGACGCGCAGGACCGCGCCGGCCGCACGCTCGCGCACTGGTGGGCGGCGCGGCCCGAGGTGGCGCAGGTGCTGCACCCGGCGCTGCCGTCATCGCCGGGCCATGCGGCCTGGCAGGCGCTGTGCACGCGGGCGGCGGGGCTGTTCTCGGTGGTGTTCGACGAGCGGTATTCGACCGCGCAGGTCGATGCCGTCGTCGATGCGCTGCGGCTGCACAAGATCGGCTACTCGTGGGCCGGACCGGTCAGCCTGGTGGTGCCGTACGAGCTGTCGGTGATCCGCACCCGGCCGGCCTGGAAGGGCGCGCTGCTGCGCTTCTCGGTGGGGCTGGAGGCGGTGGACGACCTGATCGCCGACTGCGAGCAGGCGCTCGGGGCGCTGAAGCCGGGCTGAATCTCAGTCCTTCGTGGGCGCCGACACCTTGTGCCGCATCAGGCGGCCCTTCTCGCGCTCCCAGTCCTTTTCCTTCTCGGCATGGCGCTTGTCGTGCTCGGCCTTGCCCTTGGCCAGCGCGATCTCGGCCTTCACGAGGCCGCCCTTGTAGTGCAGGTTCAGCGGCACCAGCGTGAAGCCGCGCTGCTCGACCTTGCCGACCAGGCGCTTGATCTCTTCCTTGCGCATCAGCAGCTTCTTCGTGCGGTCGGCCTCGGGGCTGACATGGGTCGACGCGCTGCGCAGCGCGTTGATMCGGCAGCCGATCAGGTAGAGCTCGCCGTCGCGGATCAGCACGTAGCCGTCGGTCAGCTGCACCTGGCCGGCGCGGATCGCCTTGATCTCCCAGCCGTGCAGCACCATGCCGGCCTCGTAGCGTTCCTCGAGGTGATAGTCGTGATGGGCTCGGCGGTTTTCGGCAATCGACATGGCGTCCAGATGAGGCGCGTGGCGCTCAATACAATCCGGCGATTGTATGAAGCATGTCAAGAAGTCCGTCCTCCTTTGGTATTCGCCGCACGAGATGTACTCGCTCGTGACCGATATCCCGAGCTATCCGCAGTTCCTGCCGTGGTGCGAACGCGCCGAGGTGCTGAGCGAGGACGCCGGCGGCGTGACCGCCCGGCTCCAGCTGTCGTTCGCCGGTGTCGGCCAGGCTTTCACCACCCGTAACGCCCACGTGCCCGACGAGAGCGTCCACATGACGCTGGTCGACGGCCCGTTCTCGACGCTCGACGGCACCTGGCGCTTCCTGCCGCTGGCGGCGCCGGGTTCGCCGGGCCAGGGCGGCCAGGCGGCCTGCAAGATCGAGTTCGAGCTGCGCTATGAATTCGCCAACGGCGCGCTCGAGATGGTGATCAGCCCGGTGTTCGACCGCATCGCCAACACGTTGGTCGATTCCTTCGTCAAGCGGGCGGAGCAGGTGCATGGCGCCCGCTGAGCCCGGCGGACCCGTAGCGCTGCTCGCCATCGAAGTGGCCTGGAGCCCGCGGGCGGGCGAGGTGAGGGTGGTGCCGCTGCAGCTGCCGGCCGACAGCACCGTGCACGATGCGCTGCGGCAGGCGGGGGTGCTGGAGGCCAGCTCGGGCCTGGACCTGACGCACTGCCGGATCGGCGTGTGGGGCCACCTGCGCGAGCTGTCCGACGCATTGCGGGATCGCGACCGGGTGGAGGTCTACCGCGCGCTGCGCGTCGATCCCAAGGAGGCGAGGCGCCAGCGTTCGAAGCGCTAGTCCTGGCCGCTGTTCACTTGCAGTCCGACGCGACGATGTCGCGCGTGCGCTTGGTCTCGTCGGCGCGGGCCTTGTCGTCGAGGATCTCGCGTTCGCCGTTGGCATTGGTGCGCGCCATGCGCATGCCGTCTTCCAATGCCCTCAACTGGCCCTTGGCACGGGTGCAGTTCTCGGCGCGTGCGGCGGCGAGCTTGTCTTCCTCGGCCTTGCGCTTGGCCGCTTCGTCTTGCTCGGCCTTGCGGCGCTTGGCCTCGAGTTCCGAGTCGACCAGCTTCGGGCCGCTGGCTGCAGCGGATGCCGGCGCCGCTTCGGCTGCCGGTGTGCCCTGCATCGGCGCGCGGCGGGCGCTGCCGGCCGGGCGCTGCAGGATGTCCTGTTCGGCGACGCTACCCGGAGGCGGGATGTCGCTGTACTGCACATGACCCTTGCCGTCACGCCACTTCCATTGGGCGAATGCGGCGTTGTGCAGGCCGATCGACAACAGGGCGAGGAGAGCACAGGCACCCAGCCTGGCGGACGTGCGGGAAGGAAGAAATTGCATGGCCGAAAGTGTAGTCGCCGTGACATGTGTGCAGGCGCGATGCTCTGTCACCTTTTGTATGGCGACGCCCGGTTGGCCGAGGAAGGCCGTGAACTATTACCGCTTTGGCTTGGCACGCATCGGCCCCGCGCTCTCGCGCGTCAGAACCGCTGCCGTGAAGGGTCCGTCTGACATCCGTATAATTCGCTTTTGCGTCAGGAGTCTTTCTCATGCGCCTTCTTGGCAAAGCGCTCACCTTCGACGATGTGTTGTTGGTGCCGGCCTTCTCCCAGGTTCTTCCCCGCGACACCTCGCTCGCGACCCAGCTCTCCCGCAACATCCGCCTGAACCTTCCGCTCGTGTCCGCCGCGATGGACACCGTGACGGAAGCACGCCTCGCGATCGCGATCGCGCAGGAAGGCGGCATCGGGATCGTCCACAAGAACCTCTCGCCGAAGCAGCAGGCTGCCGAGGTGGCGCGCGTCAAGCGCTATGAATCGGGCGTGCTGCGCGACCCGATCACCATCTCGCCCGGCGTGCCGGTGCGCGACGTGATCAACCTGTCGCGCCAGCACGGCATCTCGGGCTTCCCTGTGCTCGAAGACGGCAAGGTGGTCGGCATCGTGACCGGCCGCGACCTGCGCTTCGAGACCCGCATGGACATCCCGGTGCGCGAGATCATGACCCCGCGCGAGCGGCTGATCACAGTGCGCGACGGCGCCTCGCTCGCCGACGCCAAGGCGCTGATGCACAAGCACAAGCTCGAGCGCGTGGTCGTCGTCAACGACGCCTTCGAGCTGCGCGGCCTGTTCACCGTCAAGGACATCACCAAGCAGACCAACTTCCCGAACGCCGCGCGCGATTCGCACGGCAAGCTGCGCGTCGGCGCGGCGGTGGGCGTCGGCGAAGACACCGAAGAGCGCCTCGAACTGCTGGTGCGGGCCGGCGTCGACGCGGTCGTCGTCGACACCGCGCACGGCCACAGCGCCGGCGTGATCGACCGGGTGCGCTGGGTCAAGAAGCACTACCCGCAGATCGACGTGATCGGCGGCAACATCGCCACCGGCGCGGCGGCGCTGGCGCTGGTCGAGGCCGGCGCTGACGGCGTCAAGGTCGGCATCGGCCCCGGCTCGATCTGCACCACGCGCATCGTCGCCGGTGTCGGCGTGCCGCAGATCACCGCGATCGACAACGTGGCCACAGCGCTGAAAGGCACCGGCGTTCCGCTGATCGCCGACGGCGGCGTGCGCTACTCGGGCGACATCGCCAAGGCGATCGCCGCCGGCGCCTGCACCGTGATGATGGGCGGCATGTTCGCCGGCACCGAAGAGGCGCCGGGCGAGATCGTGCTGTTCCAGGGCCGCAGCTACAAGAGCTACCGCGGCATGGGCTCGATCGGTGCCATGCAGCAGGGCTCGGCCGACCGCTACTTCCAGGACAACACCGGCGCCAACCCGAACGCCGACAAGCTGGTCCCGGAAGGCATCGAAGGCCGCGTGCCGTACAAGGGCTCGATGGTCAGCATCGTGTTCCAGATGGCCGGCGGCCTGCGCGCCTCGATGGGCTACTGCGGCTGCCCGACGATCGACGACATGCGCGACCGCGCCGAGTTCGTCGAGATCACGTCGGCCGGCATCCGCGAGAGCCACGTGCACGACGTGCAGATCACGAAGGAAGCCCCCAACTACCGCATGGAGTGACGCCCGCACGCCGGGCGTCAGCGACCTTGACGACGAGTCCCACGACCCCGCCTGCGCAGCCGCCCACCGGCCGCCCGGCGGCGATGCGCTTCATCCTGCTGACGGTGCTGATCGACATGATGGCGATCGGCCTGATCGTGCCGGTGCTTCCGGTGCTGGTCGGGGGCTTCACCGCCAACCCGGCCGAGCAGGCGTTCTGGTACGGGGCAGTCGCGTTCACCTTCGGCTTTGCGAACTTCTTCAGCTCGCCGGTGCTCGGGGCGCTGTCCGACCGCTACGGCCGCCGGCCGGTGCTGCTGCTCGGCTTCTGCGGCTTCGCCTTCAGCTTCTTCGCGACCGCGCTCGCGACGCAGCTGTGGGTGCTGGTCGCGGTGCGGCTGGTCAGCGGTGCGCTGCAGGCGAACGCGGCGGTGGCCAACGCCTACGTTGCCGACATCACGCCGCCTGAAGATCGTGCCAAGCGCTTCGGCCAGCTGGGCGCGATGTTCGGCATCGGCTTCATCCTCGGGCCGGTGATGGGCGGGCTGCTCGGCGCCATCGACATCCACTATCCGTTCTTCGCGGCCGGCACGCTGGCGCTGGTGAACCTGGTCTACGGCTGGTTCGTGCTGCCCGAATCGCTGCCGCCCGAGCGCCGCAACAAGGCGTCGATGCGCTCGCTGAACCCGGTGGCCGCGCTGATGCACCTGGGCAGCCTGAAGGGCGTGGGCGGCCTGATCGCGGTGTCGGGCCTGTGCACGCTGGCGCAGTTCGTGTTGCACACCTCGTGGGTGCTGTACACCGGGCTGCGCTTCGAATGGGGCCCGCGCGAGAACGGCTGGTCGCTGTTCACCGTGGGCGTGGCCTCGGCCATCGTGCAGGGCATGCTGCTGCAGCGGCTGCTGAAGCGCTTCGGCGCGACGCGGCTGGCCACCATCGGCCTGGTGTCGAGCACGCTGGCCAACCTGGGCTGGGCGCTCGCGACCGAGGGCTGGATGATGTACGCGGTGATCGGCTTCAACCTGTTCGGTTTCACGGTGGCCGCAGCCATCCAGAGCATCGTCTCGAACGCCGCCGACCCACGCACGCAAGGCCAGACCATGGGCGCGATGGCCGCGCTGACCAGCCTCACGGCGGTGATCGCGCCGGTGATCGGTGCGCCGCTGCTGGGCATCGTCTCGCACCTGCCGCACAACGACTGGCGTGTCGGCGCACCGTTCTTCTTCTGCAGCGCGTTGCTGGCGGTGGCCACCGTCGTCGCGATCCGCCATTTTTCCCGCCAGACCCTGTTGACCACGCCGGCTGCTTCCACCAGCGCCGGCTGATGACACCTGACACCTGCCCACCATGCACGACAAGATCCTCATCCTCGATTTCGGCTCCCAGGTCACGCAGCTGATTGCGCGCCGCGTGCGCGAGGCTCACGTGTACTGCGAGATCCACCCCAACGACGTCAGCGACGCGTTCATCCGCGAGTTCGCACCCAAGGGCATCATCCTGTCGGGCAGCCACGCGAGCACCTATGAAGAGCACGAGCTGCGCGCGCCGCAGGCCGTGTGGGACCTGGGCGTGCCGGTGCTGGGCATCTGCTACGGCATGTTCACGATGGCGGTGCAGCAGGGCGGCCAGGTCGAGGCCAGCACGCACCGCGAGTTCGGCTATGCCGAGGTGAGGGCGCACGGCCACACCGCGCTGCTGAAGGACATCGAAGACTTCAGCACGCCCGAAGGCCACGGCATGCTGAAGGTGTGGATGAGCCACGGCGACAAGATCACCGCGCTGCCGCCCGGCTTCAAGCTGATGGCGTCGACGCCGAGCTGCCCGATCGCCGGCATGGCCGATGAATCGCGCGGCTACTACGGCGTGCAGTTCCACCCCGAGGTCACGCACACCGTGAAGGGCCGCGAGTTGCTGAACCGCTTCGTGCTTGACATCGCGAAGGCCAGGCCCGACTGGGTGATGGGCGACTACATCACCGAAGCGGTGGCGCGCATCCGCGAGCAGGTGGGCAGCGAAGAGGTGATCCTGGGGCTGTCGGGTGGTGTCGATTCGAGCGTGGCCGCGGCACTGATCCACCGTGCGATCGGCGACCAGCTGACCTGCGTGTTCGTCGACCACGGCCTGTTGCGGCTCGACGAAGGCCGCATGGTGATGGAGATGTTTGCCGGCCGGCTGCATGCCAAGGTGATCCATGTCGATGCGAGCGACCAGTTCCTCGGCCACCTGAAGGGCGTGACCGATCCCGAGGCCAAGCGCAAGGTCATCGGCCGCGAGTTCGTCGAGGTGTTCCAGGCCGAGGCGAAGAAGCTGAAGAGCGCCAAGTGGCTGGCGCAAGGCACCATCTACCCGGACGTGATCGAGAGCGGCGGGGCCAAGACCAAGAAGGCGGTGACGATCAAGAGCCACCACAACGTCGGCGGGCTGCCCGAGACGCTGGGGCTGAAATTGCTGGAGCCGCTGCGCGAGCTGTTCAAGGACGAGGTGCGCGAGCTGGGCGTGGCGCTGGGCCTGCCGCCCGAGATGGTGTACCGCCACCCGTTCCCGGGCCCGGGCCTGGGCGTGCGCATCCTCGGCGAGGTGAAGAAGGAGTTTGCCGACCTGCTGCGCCGCGCCGATGCGATCTTCATCGAAGAGCTGCGCAACACGCGCGATGCCGAGACCGGCAAGAGCTGGTATGAGCTGACGAGCCAGGCCTTCACGGTGTTCCTGCCGGTGAAGAGCGTGGGCGTGATGGGCGATGGCCGCACGTATGACTACGTGGTGGCGCTGCGCGCGGTGCAGACCAGCGACTTCATGACCGCCGACTGGGCCGAGCTGCCGTACAGCCTGCTGAAGAAGGTGTCGGGGCGGATCATCAACGAGGTGCGCGGGATCAACCGCGTGACCTACGACGTGTCGAGCAAGCCGCCGGCGACGATCGAGTGGGAGTGATTCGGGGCGGATTGCTGCGGTCTTGAACTGTTCGCGATCCGTTGGATTTCCTGAGCAATATCAAGGGCTTATGTGCGTTGATCGTTCATCGAAGGCCGGCTTGAGCGGTGCCTTGAAGTCGGTATTGGCGACGGTCTGAAAGTTGGTACTCTGCGCCGCTTGAGAATGTACCGTCAGAGTGTTGATTGCCACTGACGGCCTCGCTGGAGGCCTCAAACGCCCCTCGGCGCGGCTGCCAATGCGCGGCTGCGCATCGTGTCTGCAGTTCTGGTCCTCGCTACTCGCTGGCGCTCGCCAGAACGGTCATTGATCAGCGCATCCCTAGTCTTACTGTGTCACAAGAGTAGTTTTTCTCGTGCCCTTCCGCAGCAGGGGCACTGCCCGAGGCGGGCGATCAGCATGTAGCTGAGTTGATGGCGCAGCGTCGTGATGGAGTTGCTCACGTGACGCTGCGCGCGCAGGACTGCCTCGGGGGATGTAATCCTCGGGAAGGGCAGGCACTTTGCGTTCGATGAAGTTTTTTTTGCCGCCGACGGGCTTGTCGGCGATGAGTCGTTCGGTCATCAG